>DATFUK010000619.1:0-13945 GCA_035260865.1 Candidatus Methylomirabilota bacterium
CCGAGCCGCCGGGCTCGCGCCTCGGCCACGCCGCCGCTGCCCGGCGGGCGGAGCTGGATCTCGGGCCGGCCGAGCAGGCCCCACGGCCGCACCACCAGCACCACCGCCATCACCACGAAGATGAGCACGATGGCGATCCTGGGCAACAGCAGCACCCCGTAGGCGTTGAGCACCCCGATGAGCAAGGAGGCGAGCAGCGCGCCCCAGACCGACCCCATGCCGCCGATCACCACCACCACGAACGCCTCCACGATGATGGAGGTGTCCATCACGGTGGTGAGGGCCAGCCGCGGCACCTGCAGCGCGCCCCCCAGGCCGGCCAGGAAGGAGCCGAGCACGAACACGGAGGTGAACAGCCGCGACTGATCCACCCCCAGCGCGGCGACCATCTCGCGATCCTGGGTGGCCGCGCGGATCAGGACGCCCCAGCGGGTGCGGTGGAAGAGCAGCCAGAGCCCGAGCGCGACGAGCGGGCCGAAGGCGATGACCGCGAGGTCGTAGGAGGGAAAGAGCTGGCCCATGATCATCACCGAGCCGGCCAGGCCCGGCGCGTTGGGGCCGGTCTTGTTGTCGGCGCCCCAGAGATAGCGGACCGCGTCCGCGGTCACCAGCACGAGCGCGAAGGTGAGCAGGAGCTGGTAGAGCTCGGGGGCCTTGTAGACGCGGCGGAGCAGCAGGACCTCGACCAGGCCGCCCAGCGCGGCCACCAGGACCGCGGCGAGCAGGACCGCCGCGTAGAAGGCGACCGGACCGCCGGGCAGCACGGCGGCCAGCGAGTAGGTCAGGTAGGCGGCGAGCATGTAGAACGAGCCGTGCGCGAAGTTGACGATGCGGGTGACGCCGAAGATCAGCGAAAGACCGGACGCGATGAGGAAGAGGAACATCGCGTTGGCGAGCCCGCTCAGGAGCTGGACGAAGAGGAGCGACATGGCGGGGGGCGGGTCCCCTCAGCCGTCGATCGGCCCCCTCACCCTACCCTCTCCCCCGAGGCGAAGGAGAGGGACATGATGAGGGAGGCCCGTGAGGTGAGGGGCGGTCTTAATTGGCCGGGCGGAGCTTCTTGGCTTCGTCTTCGGTCGGCAGCACCTTCTCGCCCGGCACGTACTCGTGGTTCACCATGACGCCCACCCCGCGCTGGGGATCGAGCTTGGTCGTCCCCACCCAGGCGCCCATGGTGGACTGCCCATCGGCGGCGCGGAACATGATCGGCCCCATCGGGGTCTCGACCTTCAGGCCCTTGAATGCGGCCACCAGCTTGGGCGTCTCGGTGGAGCCCGCCTTCTTGATGGCCTCGACGACCGAGAGGTAGGTGATGTAGCCGATGATCGAGCCGAGCACCGGCGTCTTGTCCCCGCGCTTGATGTAGCGCGCGACCCACTCCTGGTGCCCGGCGGTCTTCACGTCGTACCAGGGATAGCCGGTGACCAGCATGCCCTCGGGCGCCTCGAGCTTGAGCGGGTCGATGTACTCGGGCTCGCCGAGCAGGATGCCGACCACGAACATCTTCTGGAAGAGCCCGCGCTTGCCGGCCTCGCGCACGAACGCGAGCCAGTCGCTGCCGAAGAGCGAGACGTAGAGCGCGTCCGGGTTCTCGTTCAGGATGGCGGTGACGAGCGGGCCCGGCTCGATCTTGCCGAGGGTCGGCCAGTGCTCGCCCACCATCTGCACGTCGGGCTTCAGCTCCTTGAGCCGGTCGCGGAAGGTCTCCCACGCGCGCTTGCCGTACTCGTAGTTGGGGCCGATGGTGGCCCACTTCACGTACTTCATCTTGCCGGCCTTGTCGGCCAGCATTCGCCCCTGCTCGTAGGTGTTGGGGCGCAGGCGCACCGCGTAGTCGTGTCCCTTGGACCAGGTGAGCGCCTCGGTCAGCGACTCGGAGGCCAGGAACATGCTCTTGTTCTGCTTGGCCCAGTCCGAGACCGCGAGCCCCACGTTGGAGAGGAAGCTCCCGGTGATCATCGCGACCTTGTCGGACTCGACCAGCTCCTGGGCGTGCTTGACCGCCTCCGCGGGCTGGGCCTTGTCGTCGCGGAACAGCACCTCGATCTTCCGGCCGAGCACGCCTCCCTTGGCGTTGATCTCCTCGACGGCCATCTCGACGCCCTGGCGGTAGGGCCCGGTGAAGGGCGCGCCGATGCCGCTGTAGGTGTTGATGTCGCCGAGCTTGATCGGCGCCTGGGCCGTGGCGATGCCTGCCCCCAGCGTGAGCAGAAGGGCGGTCGCCGGGAGGGACAGGAGACGGGATGCGCGCATGCGAAACCTCCTCGTGGATCGGGTTGCGCTGAGTAAAACAGATGCGCGGAAAGTGTCAAGGCGATTCTCCGCGCTTGACAGGGAGCATAGCCGAGTGGTTTCCTCAGGGGCAAGCGGAGATTGCTTTGGACGAAAGGCCGGAAACGAGGCAGCTGGTGGAGGCGGTGGCCGCGCGCCTGCGGGAAGCGCGGCGCGCGCAGCGCCTCACCCTGCGCGCCCTCGCCGAGAAGACCGGGCTCTCCGAGCCCTTCCTCTCCCGGCTCGAGCGGGGCCGCGTCTCGACCTCGATCGCCAACCTGATCCTCATCACCCGCACCGTCGGCATCGACCTCGGCCAGCTCTTCCAGGGCGTGTCGGGCACCACCACCACCCAGCACTACGCGCTGGTGCGCGCGGGCGAGCGCCGCCCGCCGCAGGAGGTCCCCGCGACCGGCTACACCTACCAGCCGATGGCGGTGGGCTGGCCCGGGCAGCGGATGGACGCCTTCGTGCTCACCTTCCCGGTCAAGAACCGGGCCGACGTGCTCACCGCGCACGAGGGCGAGGAGATGTCGTTCGTGCTCCAGGGAGAGATCCTCTTCCAGCTCGGCGACGAGAAGATCCCGCTGAAGACGGGCGACTGCCTCTACTTCAACGCGGAGATCCCCCACATGGGCAAGAACGTCGGGCGCGTGGACGCCAAGGTGCTCATGGTGGCGGCGCCCGGCCGCGGGCCCGGCCGCGAGTACGGCTGGTGGAAGGCGCCCGCCCCCGCGGCGCGGCCCCGGCCCCGCCGACGCAGCGCCTCGCGGCCAAGGAGAAACGCCTAGGCATGGAACAGAAGATCTACACCTCGTGCACGCTCGATTGCCCGGACGGCTGCGGGATCATCGCCCACGTGAAGGACGGGCGCGTCGTGAAGCTCGAGGGCCATCCGGATCACGAGTTCACCCAGGGCTATCTCTGCGGCAAGACCTATCGCTTCCCGGAGCGTGTCTACAGCCCGGAGCGGCAGCTCCATCCGCTCAAGCGGAGCAATGGGCGGACCGACGGCGGCTGGGACCGGATCGGCTGGGACGAGGCGCTCGACCTGGTGGCCGAGAAGATCCGCGGCTACGTGGCCGACCCGGGCCCGCTGTCCATCATGCACTACCAGCGCACCGGCTCCTGGGGCGCCACCAAGCTCCTGAGCCGGCGCTTCTGGAACCTGCTGGGCGGCGTCACCACCACCAGCGGCTCACTCTGCAGCGGCGCCGCGCGGGCCGGCCAGGCGCTCGACTTCGGGGTGCGCGCGGGCCACGACCCGTCCGACATGCTGAACAGCCGCGTCGTGCTGCTCTGGGGCCGCAACCCGATGGCCACCAACCTCCACACGGTGCCGATCCTCAAGGAGGTGCGCCGGCGCGGCGGCCGCGTGATCCTGATCGACCCGGTGCGGAGCGAGTCGGCGAACTTCTGCGACCAGCACGTGCAGCCGCGGGTGGCCACCGACGCGGAGCTCGCGATGGCCATGGCCAAGGTGATCCTCGAGGAGGGCCTCGAGGACCGTGGGTACCTCGAGCGGCACGCGCACGGCTTCGCGGAGTACCGGGCCCTGCTCGACGCCCGCCCGCTCGCCGAGCTGGCCGCCGCGTGCGAGCTGACCGAGGCGGCGATCCGGGAGCTCGCGCGCGAGTACGCGACCACGAAGCCCGCGTCCGTGCTCCTCGGGTGGGGCCTGAACAAGTACCAGCACAGCGCGGAGATCTTCCGCTGCGTGGACGCGCTCGGCGCCCTGTGCGGCCACATCGGGGTGCCCGGCGGCGGCGTCTCGCACGGCTACAACACCCAGCGGCACTTCGACAAGACGGTGGAGGCCGCCGACCGGGCCACCCACCATCGCGCGATCCCCGAGCCCCTGCTCGGCCGCGGACTGCTGGAGGCGCAGAAGCCGCCCATCCGCATGATGTTCGTCAACAGCGGCAACCCGGTGAACCAGTCGCCGAACTCGAACCGGGTGGCCCAGGGCCTGGCCGGGCTCGAGTTCCTGGTGGTGGTGGACCAGGTGCTCACCGACACCACCGACTACGCCCACGTGTTCCTCCCCACCACCACCTTCCTCGAGGAGGAAGACATGCTGGTGTCGTGGGGACACAACATCATCGGCGGGGTCAACCGGGTGATCGAGCCGGTGGGCGAGGCGCGCTCCGATCTCTGGATCTTCCAGCAGCTCGCCGACCGCCTGGGCATCGGCCCCGAGATGGCGGGCGCCCCGCGCGACTGGCTCTCGCGCATCTTCACGCCGCTCACCAGGCGCGGGGTGAGCATCGAGCAGGTCATGGAAGGGCCGGTGCGCTGCCCGGTGGCGCCGATGGTGCCGTTCGCGGATCACGTCTACCCGACCAAGTCGGGCCGCTACGAGTTCATCACCCAGCTCCGCCACGAACCGCGCGTGGTGCCGGACTACCCTCTCACCCTCGTGACCAACTACAGCAAGAAATGGCTTCTCTCCCAGATCCTCGAGAAGGAGCACCCGGCCATCGCGTCGGTCCGCATCGGCACCGAGACCGCCGCGGCCTATCGCATCGAGAACGGCGAGCGCGCGATCATTCGCTCCCCGGTGGGCCACCTGGAAGTCGAGGTCCTGGTGGACGCGCGGATCGGCCGCGGCATGGTCATCATGCCGGTCGGCACCTGGATCAAGCGCGGCGGCGGCGCCAACGTGCTGACCGAGGACATCATGTCCAACTTCGGCCAGATGGCGGCGTACGGCGAGACGCGCGTGAGGCTCGAGCGGGTCGCCGCGGCCTGATCGGGAACCGGGCTCGGCCCCGGCGAGTTACACTTGGCCAAGGAGGGCACCCATGGCCAATCCGCTCAGCCGTCGCGAGGTTCTGAAGTACGGCGCTTTCACCACCGTCGGAGGCGTCCTCACTCCGGGCGTCGTGCTGGCCCAGGCCATCACGACCGACAGCAAGGGCATCACCGCGCGAGACATCCAGCTCTCCTCGATCGGCGCCGCCATCCCCGCCTACGACGCGCGCCCCGAGGCGGCCGGCCGGTACCCCATCGTCGTCGTCATCTCCGGCTTCACCGGCAACTCCGAGCAGCACAAGGACGTGGTGCGCCGCTTCGCCCAGGCCGGCTACTACGCGATCGCCCCCGAGCTCTATTCCCGCGAGGGCGGCATGCAGGGCAAGAACTTCACCGAGATGGGGCAGATCTCGGGCCGGGTGACGCGGGCCCAGTACCTGTCCGACATCCGGGCCGGCGCCGACTATGCCAAGCAGCAGACCTGGGCGCGGGCCGACCGCCTCGGGGTGACCGGCTTCTGCGGGGGCGGCGCCCTCACGCTGCACACCGCGGCCGAGTATCCAGGCGTGACCGCGGCGGCGCCCTGGTACGGGCAGGTCAAGCGCGTGTACTCGGACGCGCCGGGCGTGGACGCCTTCAGCCTGGTCGGCCGGATCAAGGCGCCCGTGCTCGGCCTCTACGGCGCCGCCGACCCCGGGATCCCCTCGGCCGACGTGCGGAGCTTCGAGGCCGAGCTGCGCAAGGCGGGCAACGCGAGCGTCGAGTTCATCCTCTACCCCGACGCGCCGCACGCGTTCTTCTCGGACGACCGGCCGCAGGTCTACCAGAAGGAAGCCAGCGAGGACGCCTGGAAGCGCTGCCTGGCGTTCTTCGACAAGCACCTCAAGAGCTGAGGCGACCGGACAAACACCGAGCTTGACATCCGGCAGGTTTGCCTCCAGATTGGCGCAAATCCAGAGCCTTACGCTCACGCTCCCGGTCTCACACGCCAACGTCGACTTGGAGGATGGGATGACCCCAGACCACACCCGTCTGCCGCTGAGCCGCCGAGAGTTGCTGAAGATGGGAGGCGTCGCCATCGCCCTGGCCCCCGGGGCCGCGGCGGCACCCGCGTGGGCCCAGACGCCCAGGCGGGGCGGCGTTCTCACGATACGGGGGTGGGATCCGCCCCACTTCGATCCTCACCTGACCGTCTCGTACAAGACCCACATCGCGTACTCGTTCACGCACAGCCGTCTGTTGAAGCACAAGGCCGGACCTGGTCTCCAGCCCGGCCTCTTCTCCGTCGAAGGCGACCTCGCCGAGTCCTGGACGCAGCCGAATGAGAACACCTATGTGTTCAAGCTCCGCCGCGGAGTCCGCTGGCACAACAAGCCCCCCGTGAACGGGCGCGAGCTGGACGCCGAGGACGTCGTGTATACGCTGGACCGCTTCCGCACCGTCAAGGGCAACGCCAACGCCTACATGCTGGCCGCGCTGGACCGAGTGGAGGCCCTCGACAAGTACACCGTCAAGTTCACCCTGAAGGAGTCCTACGCCTGGTTCCTCGACATCCTGGCCAATCCCATGGCCGTGTGCATCGTGGCCAAGGAGTGTGTCGAGAAGATGGGCGGGGACCTCAAGAAGCCGGAAGCGACCGTCGGCACCGGCCCCTGGATGCTGGACAGCTACCGGCCCAATGTCGGCATGACGCTCGTCCGGAACCCGACCTATTTCGTGCCCGGTCTCCCGAACATCGATCGGATCGAGATCCTGGTGGACGAGGACAAGGCCTCGCGCATCGCGGCATTCCTGACCGGCAAGTACGACCTCGGCACCGAGTTCCCCGGCACGATCGACTGGACGGACTGGGACGTCGTCAAGAGAGGGCGGCGGGATCTCAAGACCATGCTGTATCCGTCGAACGTGATGAGTCACATCTACGTCCGGAATGACAAGCCCCCCTTCAGCGACGTGCGGGTGCGCCGCGCCATGTCCCTGGCGATCAACCGGCAGGCCATCATCGACGCCACCTACGAGGGGAACGGTGCGTTCAATCCCCCGGTGCCCGCCGCGCTCAAGGAATGGTCCATCCCCATCGATCAGCTCGGCGACGGGGCTCGCTACTACAAGCCGGACCTGGCCGCCGCCCGGAAGCTCATGGCCGAGGCCGGCCATGCCAACGGCTTCGCGGCGACGATGGACTTCACCACCTACGGGTCCAACGTCCTGGTCGACCAGATGCAGCTCATCCTCAAAGACCTCAAAAGCATCGGGATCGAGGTCAAGCTGAACACCAAGGAATACGGCGCCTACATCGCAACCACCTTCTACGGCAAGTACGACTCGATGGCCTTCGGCCCTCAAACGCCGTTCCTCGAGCCGGACAACTTCCTCTACGGCCAGTACTATCCGGGTGAGATCAAGAACCACGGGCACATCAACGACCCGGTGGTGGCGGACATGCTGATCCGGCAGCGGCGAACCCAGGAGCCCGCGAAGCGCCGCGAGCAGATCCTCGAGATCCAGCGGTACCTGGCCAACCAGCAATACTACGTGCAGATCGGTTCGCAGATCTACAACGCGGTCTGGAATCAGGCGCTCAAGAACTACGGACCCAACCTGGGGTACGACTACGGCGGCCGCCTGATGGCCGCCTGGCTCGACCGCTAGCCGACGGCAAGGAGAACGGCCATGGATCAATCCGCTTCGTCACTGACCCGCCGCGACGTGCTCAAGCTGGGCGGCGCCGTCCTCGCGGTCGGCGCCACGTCCTCGGTCCTGACCGGTGCCCGACCGGCGGACGCGCAGACCCCGAAGCGCGGAGGCCGTTTCCGCCTGCGCTCCCACCTGGCCCCGGTGCACTTCGACCCGCAGCAGACCATCGCCTTCTCCACCATGATCCCGCTGTCGCTCGCGTACAGCCGCCTCGTCAAGGTCAAGGGCGGCTCGGCGGTGATGCCGGGCACCCAGCCGATCGAGGGCGACCTCGCGGAGTCCTGGGAGCGGCAGGGCGATACGGTCTACGTGTTCAAGCTCAAGAAGGGGGTCCGCTGGCACAACAAGCCCCCGGTCAACGGCCGGGAGCTGACCGCGGAGGACGTGCGCTACACCTACGACCGCTTCCTCAACGTCAAGGGCAACAGCAACAAGTACATCCTCGAGATGGTGGACAAGGTCGAGGCCCTCGACAAGTACACCGTGAAGTTCACGCTGCGGGAGGCCAACGCCTGGTTCCTCGACCGGCTGGCCTCGACGTCCACCTGGATCATCGCCAAGGAGTGCGTGGACCAGTACGGCGATCTCAAGAAGCCGGAGAGCGTGGTCGGCACCGGCCCCTGGATGTTCCAGAGCTACGAGCCGAGCGTCCGCATGAACTTCGTCCGCAACCCGAACTACTTCGTGCCCGGGCTGCCCTACGTGGACGCGGTCGACATCACGATCTCCACCGATCCCGCCGCCGCCTTCGCCCAGTTCCTCTCCGGCGAGTTCGACTTCGGCCCCGAGTACGGCATGGTGATCCGTCGCAGCGACCTCGACATCGCCCTCCGCCGCGTCAAGAACCTCGGCATGCGGGACTACATCGTGGTGTTCGGCGGCGTCACCGGGATGAAGCTCGACCAGGAGCCGTTCAAGGACGTGCGGGTGCGCCGCGCCTTCGCGATGTCCCAGGACTGGCGCGAGGTGCTCGAGACGAACGCCTGGTCGCAGGGCAAGGGCGCCCCGAACGCGCTGATCCCGGCCGCGCTCAAGGACTGGGCGATCCCGATCGATCAGCTCCCCGTCGAGGGGCGCAAGCTCTACGAGTTCGACCCGGCCGCGGCCAAGCGCCTGCTCGCGGAGGCCGGACATCCCAACGGCTTGAAGATCCCGATCGAGACCACGCCCGGCTACGGGCCGGACTGGATGGACGCGGTCCAGGTGGGCCTGCGCAACTGGAAGCAGGGCGGCATCGAGGGCGACCTGAAGCTCAAGGAGTACGGCGCCTTCGTCTCGAGCGCGATCTTCGGCAAGTTCGACAAGAGCATGGTGACCCTCCGGGGCGGCACCACCGACCCCGACACCTACTTCGCCCCGTTCCTGCCCGGCGAGCCGCTCAACGCCTCCGGGGTGAACGATCCGAAGCTCACCGAGATGATCAAGCTCCAGCGGCGCACCTTCGACGACAAGAAGCGGCGCGACATCGTCTACGACATCCAGCGGTACGCCTCCCAGCAGGTCTACTACGGCTACGGTCCGTCGGTGAGTGCGGTCGGCGCGTGGATGCCCTACGTCAAGAACTTCGGCCCGAACATCGGCCACGACTACGGCGGTCGCCTCATGGTGGCGTGGCTCGACAAGTAAGAAGATGCGCAGCCACCCCATGGAGGTCGTCGCTTGCGACGACCGTACAATCAAATAATAGGGCGTCGCACCATCACGCGGATGGCCAAGGCGTGACGTGAAGCGCTATGTCTTTCGCCGTCTGCTGGTGGCGATCCCGTCGCTGCTGATCGCCTCCCTCATCGTGTTCAGCCTGCCCCGCCTGCTCCCGGGCGACGTGGTGCAGCTGATGCTCGAGGAGAAGGCCTACGGCAAGGACCTCGATGACCTCCGGGCCAAGCTCGGCCTCAACCGCCCCATGTACATCCAGTACGTGGAGTGGCTCGGGCAGGTGACCCGCGGCGACCTGGGGGAGTCGCTCTGGACCAGGCGCCCGGTGCTGGAGGAGCTCGGGCGCCGCCTGCCCATCAGCCTGGAGCTGGGGGCGCTCGCCCTGTTCTTCGCGATCGTCATCGCGGTGCCCATCGGGGTGCTGGCCGCGATCCGCCAGGACACTCTGGCCGACTACGCCATGCGCAGCCTCGCCATCCTCGGGCTCTCGGTGCCCGGCTTCTGGATCGCCACCCTCTGCGTGCTGCTCCCCGCGATCTGGTGGGGCTGGAGCCCGCCGATCCAGTTCACCGCCTTCTCGGCGGACCCGTGGGCGCACTTCGCGCAGTTCCTCCTCCCCGCCTTCATCCTGGGCATCGCCTCCGCCGCCGCGGTCATGCGCCTGACCCGCGGCACCCTGCTCGAGGTGCTGCGCCAGGACTACGTGCGCACCGCGTGGGCCAAGGGCCTTCACGAGCGCGCGGTCGTCATCAAGCACAGCCTCAAGAACGCGATGATCCCGGTGATCACCGTGCTCGGCATCCAGGTGGCCCAGATCCTGGGCGGCACCGTGATCTTCGAGAGCATCTTCGGGCTGCCCGGCATGGGCCGCTTCCTCTTCGACGCGATCAACCAGCGCGACTATCCGGTCATCCAGGGCGTCAACCTGATCATCGTGAGCGTGGTGGTGCTGATCAACCTGCTCGTCGACGCCTTCTACGCCTTCCTCGACCCGCGAATCCGCTACTAGCCGGCCCCGAATGCCGAGCAACCCCGTCGAGGCCGCCCCCTGGGGCGACCGCCTGGCCGAGAACAAGAGCCGGGCGCCTAACCGCGTCGTGGCCCTCGTGCAAGCGCTGTGGCAGTTCTGCCGGCTCAAGCCCCTGGGCGCGGTCGGCGGCTTCATCGTGCTGGTGCTCCTGATCATGGCGCTCTTCGCGCCGTGGATCGCGCCCTACAAGTACGACGAGACCATCCCGGGCGCGCGCATGAAAGCCCCCGGGGCCCAGTTCTGGATGGGCACCGACAACCTGGGACGCGACGTCTACAGCCGCGTGGTGTACGGAGCCAGCGTCTCGATCTCGGTGGGGTTCGGCGCGGTCCTGCTCGCCAACGTGCTCGCCGCGCTGATCGGAATCACCAGCGGCTACTTCGGCGGCGCCTACGACATCTGCGTGCAGCGGGTGGTGGACGCCTGGCAGTCGTTTCCGTTCCTGGTGGTCATCCTCTCGATCATGGCCGTGCTCGGGCCGGGGTTGCTCAACCTGATCCTGGCCCTGGGCGTCCTGGGAGCCGCGGCGGGCTCCCGGGTGATCCGTGGGTCGACCATCAGCGCGATGCAGAACAGCTACGTGGAAGCGGCGCGCGCGCTGGGCGCCGGACACCTGCGCATCATGATCCGGTACCTGCTGCCCAACGTGGCCGCGACCATCATCATCCTCGCCACCATCGGGCTGGGAGCGTTCATCCTCGCCGAGTCCGCGCTCTCGTTCCTGGGATTCGGAGTGCCGCCCCCCTACCCGTCCTGGGGCGCCATGCTCTCGGGCTCCGGGCGCTCGTTCATGTACCGCGCGCCGTGGATGGCCTTCTGGCCGGGGGCGGCGATCTCGCTGGCCGTCTTTGGCTTCAACATGCTGGGTGACGCCCTCCGCGACGTGCTCGATCCGCGACTGCGCGGCGGGGGCGGACGGCTCGGGAGCTGACGCACGACGGGGGCCGCGGCGTATCGCCGCGGCCCCCGAAGAGCCCCTCACTGGGGTTAGACGAACTTGGCGTAGATCGCCTTGATCTTCTCCTCGGCCCACTTGATCGTCTGCTCGAGGTCCATCTTGTCGGTCGCGAACTGCGCGAGCGCGTCCACCATGATGAACTGCTGGTAGACCTCGTCCGCGGCCGGAGTGAGCGGGCCCGGGTAGCCGGTGGTGAAATGGTACTCGGCGTCCTGCTCGAGCGGCTTCAGCTTCGGGTCCTCGCTGATGATCGGGAACGGCGGCTTCGCGTAGTTCTTGAGGAACGGCATGTTGTAGCCGGTGCTGGCCTTGGCCGCGTCGCGGTAGCTGTCCGCCAGCGCTTCCAGGAACGCCTTGGCGCTGTCCGCGTTCTTCGAGAACTTGGTGACGCCGTAGGCACGGCAGTTGGCGAAGGACCGCCGCGTCGCCGGCCCCTTGGGCGAGAGCGACACGAAGATCTTGTCGGCGAGCTCCTTGTTGGATCCCTCGATGGTCCGGTAGGCGCTGATCGGGTTGTGGATCCAGGAGCCGCGACCCGAGGCGAGCAACCGGTTGTTGGAGGCGTCGTCCCAGGCGAGCACCTCGGGGGTCATGCAGTCCTTGTAGAGCGCCTTGTTGAACTTGAGCGCCTCGCGGACTTCCTTGGAGTTGTAGGTGATGGTCTTGCCGTCCTTGGTCACCTCGGAGCCGCCGTACGACCACATGATGGCCCGCCAGGAGGCGCGGGAGTCGTCGTGGTGGGCGAGGCCGATGCCGATCGGGAAGCCCTTGGCCTTGAGCTTCATGCCCCCCTTGTGCAGCTCCTCCCAGGAGTCGGGCCCGTTCGGATAGCCGACCTCGGTCCAGAGATCCTTGCGGTAGAGCCCGGGGAAGTCGATGAAGAAATCGGGGATCGAGTGGTAGTGCCCGTCGGCGGCCACCTTGCAGTAGTTGTCGGCCAGCGGCGTCCAGCCGCCGTGCTTCTTGCCGATCCGGTCGGCGGCGTCCTGCACGTCCAGCAGGGCGTTGGCCCACTTCTCGGTGCCGGTACCCACGAGCTGGACGATGTCGTGACCCGACTGGGTCGCGACCTCGGCCGCGATCTTGGCCGGAATCTGCAGGTGCGGGATGTGGTCGATGGTGACCTTGATCCCGGTCTTGGTGCTCCACTGCTCCGCGAAGGAGTCATACCACTTGTCGTAGGCGGGCACGAAGTGCGTCCAGGCGAGGATCCGGACCTCCTTGGCCTGCGCCCACGCCGGGCGGATCCAGACGTGGGGGAACGCGGAAGCGGCGGTGGCGCCCGCCGCGGTACCCAGGAACTTCCGTCGCGAAACCTTCTTCATGCGGTCTTCCTCCTTATGGTGTGAGTTCGCGGATCACTTCAGGGCGCCGGCGGTGAGCCCGTGGATGAAGTGGTCGAGGCTGAACGCGTACACGATGGCCACCGGCACCGCGCCGATGAGCGCGCCCGACATGAGCGAGCCCCAGTAGAAAACGTCACCGCGGATGAGGTCGCTCGTGACCCCGTACGAGATCGTCTTGTTGGCGGACGCGGAGATGAACGTGAGGGCGTAGATGAACTCCTGGTAGGTGAGCGTGAAGGCGAAGATCCCGGCGGTGATGATGCCGGGCACGATGACCGGGATGATGATCATACGGAAGGCCTGGAAGCGGGTGCACCCGTCGATCTGGGCGCTCTCCTCGATCTCCTTCGGCACCGTCCGCACGAAACCCATGAGGAGCCAGGTGCAGAACGGGAGCGTGAAGGACGGGTACACGATGACCAGCGCCCACACCGAGTCGATGAACCCCAGGCCGCGCACCACCTGGGAGAGCGGGATGAACAGCAGGGTCGACGGGATCAGGTAGGAGAGGAACATCGCGGTGGAGAGCGGCTGGGCTCCCGGGAAGCGCATGCGGGCCAGCGCGTAGGCCGCGGGCAGCGCGAGCAGGAGCGTGATGACCACCACCAGCGCCCCGATCATGAGGCTGTTCCCGAGCCAGGTCGGGAACAGGGTCCCCTGGAGCAGGAGCTTCACGTGGTCGAGGGTTGGGGGCTCCTTGAACCAGAAGGGGGCGGTCTCCAGGTTGTAGAGATCGCGATCCCGCTTGAAGGCGGTGATCACCATCCAGTAGAACGGGAACAGGACCACGAAGAGGTAGGGCGACAGGGGCAGGTACGGACCGTAGTCGCGCTTGATTCGACGCCAGAGCCCGCGGGCGGCCATGCCCTAATCCCTCCGCAAAAACCGTAGCATGAGGATCACGATCAGGGCGAGAAACGGGAAGATGAACAGGGTGATCGCGGCTCCCATGCCCAGGTCGCCCGCGTTGATACCGATATTGTAGGCATAGGTGCCGAACACGTGGGTGGTGTTGTAGGGCCCGCCCTGGGTCAGGAGCCACACCGCGGAGAAGTCGGTGAACGAGAACACCACCGAGTAGAGCAGGCCGACCAGGAGGATCGGCCGCACGATGGGCACGATCACGTAGTGGAAGCGGCGCAGCGGGCCGGCCCCGTCGATCTTGGCCGCCTCGATGACCTCCTGGGGGACCGCGGTCAGCCCGGCGAGGAGAATGACCGCCGAGAATGGAAA
>DATFUK010000620.1:0-3926 GCA_035260865.1 Candidatus Methylomirabilota bacterium
GTCCGAGCCGACGGCGCCGAGCGCCCCGGCCGCGGGAGTGGCCCGCATCCCGTTCACGCCCGGCCAGCCGATCGTGGTGGCGGCCAAGATCAACGGCGGCGGCACCACCCAGCTCATCCTCGACACCGGCGCCCAGGGGACGCTGATCAGCCCGACCGCCCTGGCCGCGCTGGGCATCAGCTACCGCAATGCGGTGCGCGGCTCCATCAAGGGTGTGACCGGCGACGCCAATGTCCTCGCGGTGAGGATCGAGAGCATCGAGGTGGACGGCGCCCGGTTCGGCCCGTTGATGGTCGTCTCGCACGATTCGGGCCTCGGATCGGGACGCGACGGCCTGCTCGGCCGCGACTTCCTCGACAACTTCATCGTCACCATCGACAGCGCCGCCCGCGTCGTCACGCTGACGCCCAAGAAGTAGCCCCGCCGTCGGCCCACTCGGGGGCCCCGTTCTTGCCGGGACCCCTGAGGAGTGTTAGCGTTGGCCCTCTATGGATTACAAGGACACGCTAAACCTGCCCAAGACCGCCTTTCCCATGAAGGCCAACCTGCCCAAGATGGAGCCGGAATGGCTCGAGCGCTGGGCCGCGATGGACATCTACGGGCGGATCCGGCAGGCCTCGGCGAACCGTCCGCGCTGGATCCTCCACGACGGGCCGCCCTACGCGAACGGCCACATCCATCTGGGCACCGCGCTGAACAAGATCCTCAAGGATCTCGTGGTGAAGTCGCGCTCCATGCTGGGTCACGACGCGGTCTACGTTCCCGGATGGGATTGCCACGGGCTGCCGATCGAGCACCAGGTGGACAAGGAGCTCGGCCTCGACCAGGCGAGCGTGGACGTGCGCCAGGCGATGGACCCGGTCGAGAAGCGCCGCCGCTGCCGCGAGTACGCGGCCAAGTTCATCGACATCCAGCGGCAGGAGTTCCGCCGGCTCGGCGTGTTCGGCGACTGGAACGATCCCTACCAGACGATGGCCCCCGCCTACGAGGCGGTGATCGCGCGCGAGTTCGGCCGGTTCGTGGGCCGCGACCTGGTGCACAAGGGCCTCAAGCCCGTGCACTGGTGCATGTACTGCAAGACCGCGCTGGCCCAGGCCGAGGTGGAGTACGAGGACCAGACCACGCCGTCCGTCTACGTGAAGTTCCCGGTCAAGGCGGTTCCCGAGACGATCGCCCGCGCGGTGGACGGGCGGCCCGTCTCGCTCGTGATCTGGACGACCACGCCCTGGACCCTGCCGGCCAACCTCGCGATCGCGGTGCACCCGACCGAGATCTACACCGCGGTGGAGCTCGACGGCCAGGCCCTCATCGTCGCCCAGCCGCTGGTCGAGGCCTTCCTGCGCCTGCCCGGCGTGAAGGGCCTCGGCGCCGCGCTGCCGCTCGCGGTGCCCGGGCGGGCGCTCGAGGGCGTGGTCGCCCGTCACCCGTGGATCGATCGCGACGTGCCGGTGCTCACCGCGGACTTCGTGGCGATGGACGCGGGCACCGGCCTGGTCCACATCGCGCCCGGCCACGGTGAGGAAGACTACGAGCTGGGCCGCCGCGCCGGGCTCAAGATCTACAACCCGGTGGACGACGACGGGCGGTTCATCGCCGAGGTCGCGCACTTCGCGGGCCAGACCGTGTGGGAGGCGAACCCGCGGATCATCGAGCACCTGCGCTCGGTCGGCGCGCTGGTGGCCCAGGTCCTTCTCCAGCATACCTACCCGCACTGCTGGCGCTGCAAGAACCCGACGCTCTTCCGGGCCACCGAGCAGTGGTTCCTCGCGCTGGACCGCCACGGACTCCGCCAGAAGGCCCTCGACGCCATCCGGAACGAGGTGACCTGGATCCCGGGGTGGGGCGAGGAGCGCATCTACAACATGGTGGCGCACCGGCAGGAGTGGGTCATCTCCCGCCAGCGGGTGTGGGGTGTGCCGATCGTCGCCTTCTACTGCGCGAGCTGCGAGGCGCTGCTGCTCGACGAGGCCCTCGTCGCGCACGTGGCCGGCATCATGCGCGACGGCGCGGGTGCCGACGAGTGGTACACGCGGGACGCGGCCGCGCTCCTGCCCGCAGGCACCCGCTGCCCCAAGTGCGGGGGCGGGGAGTTCCGCAAGGAGACCGACATCCTCGACGTGTGGTTCGACTCCGGCTGCAGCCACGCCGCGGTGCTCGAGCCCCGGCCCGAGCTGCACTGGCCCGCCGAGATGTATCTCGAGGGCTCGGACCAGCACCGTGGCTGGTTCCACTCCTCGCTCCTCGAGGCGGTGGGCACCCGCGACCGGCCGCCCTACCGCTCGGTCCTCACCCACGGCTTCGTGGTGGACGGCGAGGGGCGGAAGATGTCCAAGTCCGGCGGCAACAACGTCTCGCCGGAGGAGCTCATCCCGAAGTACGGCGCCGAGGTGCTGCGTCTGTGGGTCGCCGCGGAGGACTCCTCCGAGGACATCCGGTTCTCGCTCGAGATCATGAACCGGCTCGCCGACGCCTACCGGCGCATCCGCAACACCTGCCGCTTCCTGCTCGGCACCCTCGCCGACTTCGATCCGGAGCGCGATCGGCGCCCCTACGCGGAGATGGACGAGCTCGACCACTGGGCCCTCCTGCGGCTCGGCGGGCTCATCGCGCGGGTGCGGAAGGGGTACGAGGACTACCAGTTCCACGTCGCCTTCCACGCGATCCACAACTTCTGCGCGGTGGATCTCTCGTCGCTCTACCTCGACATCATCAAGGACCGGCTCTACGTGTCGGCCCCCGACGATTCGCGCCGGCGCGCCTCGCAGACCGTGTGCTTCGAGGTGTTGACCGCGCTGACCCGGCTGATGGCGCCGATCCTGACCTTCACCGCCGACGAGGTCTGGTCCCACATCCCGGGACGGGGCAAGCCGGAGAGCGTGCACCTGGTGGTCTTCCCCGAGGAGCGCGGGGAGTGGCTCAACGAGCGCCTCAGCGTGGACTGGGAGCGGCTCCTCGAGGTGCGCGGCGAGGTCTCGCGCGCGCTCGAGGCCGCGCGCCAGCAGGGGAAGATCGGCAAGGGCATCGACGCGGTCCTCTACGTGCCGAGCGCTCCCGAGGAGGAGTGGCTCCCCCTGCTCGAGGCCAAGGGCGAAGCCCTGCTCACCATCCTCTTCAACGTCTCGGGCACGCGGCTCAAGCAGCGGGCCCCGGGGGAGGCGGTGCGCTACGAGAGCCAGGACATCCCCGGCCTCGTCCTCGAGGTCGTGCCCGCGCAGACGCTCGGCTGGAAGAAGTGCGAGCGGTGCTGGACCTGGAGCCCGCGCGTGGGCGAGGATCCCGCGCACCCGACCCTCTGCGAGCGCTGCGCCCCGGTCGTGACGGCGCTCCAACGGTGAGGGCGGCCGGCCTCACCGCGGTCGTCGTCCTGGTTCTCGACCTGGTGACCAAGCACCTGGCGCTCGAGCGCCTGCCGCCCGGCCGCCCGGTTCACGTGATCGACAGCTTCTTCTCCCTCACCCTGGTGATGAATCCGGGCCTCGCCTTCGGGATGCTCGCGGGCACCCCGGCGGGCTGGCGCTGGCTCGTGGCCCTGCTGTCGATCGGCGCGCTCACCGTGCTGGCCGTGGTGGGGCTGCGCATGCTGCCGACGGGCGGGCGCTTCACGCCGCTGGCCCTGGGACTGATCTTCGGGGGCGCGGTCGGCAACCTGATCGACCGCTCCCGCTTCGGGGCGGTGGTGGACTTCCTCGACTTCTACTGGCGCGGGTACCACTGGCCGGCGTTCAACGTGGCGGATGCGTCGATCTCCGTCGGCGTGGTGCTGCTGGCGCTGCGCATGCTCCTGGCGCCGGCCTCCCCTTCGCGCTGAACCTCGGTGCACGGCGTGGTTGCCCGGGCAGCGGCCGGGTCCTGATGAGCGAATCGGAGACGGATCTCCCCCGGGACTGGCGTGGCGTCGCGGACGCGGCGGCGGGGGGTGCGCGGCT
>DATFUK010000621.1:0-12970 GCA_035260865.1 Candidatus Methylomirabilota bacterium
CCGGCGGCTCGTCGAGCGGCTCGTCGGCCAGGTCGAACGTGCCCCAGTGCATGGCGACCATCGTGCGCGCGTCGAGGTCCACGAAGGCCTGCACCGCCTGCTCGGGCGTGGTGTGCACCCGCTTCATGATCTCCGGCGGGAGGTAGGCGCCGATCGGCAGCGCGGCCACGTCGAAGGGCCCGAGGCGGCGCCCGATCTCCTTGAAGCCGGTGAAGTAGCCGGTGTCGCCGCCGTGGTAGAAGCGCCGCTCCCGGCCCAGCACGGCCCACGAGGCCCAGAGGCGGCGGCTCCCGTCCCAGAGTGAGCGCTGCGAGAAATGCTGGGCCGGCGTGCATACGAAGCGCACCCCCCGATGCTCGTGCTCCTGCCACCAGTCGAGCTCCACCACGCGGGGCATGCCGTTGGCCTCGAACCACGCCTTGAGGCCGAGCGGCACCACGAAGAGCGGGTCGTGAGTCGCGGCGAGGCGCTTCACGGTGGGCAGATCGAGATGGTCGTAGTGGTCGTGCGAGACCGTCACCACGTCGATGCGCGGGAGAACCTCGAAGGCGAGCCCCGGCGCATTGAGCCGTCGGGCCCCGATCCACGAGGTGGGTCCGGCCCGGTCGCTCCAGTTGGGATCCGTGAGCACGCTGAGGCCGTCCACCTGCACCAGCAGGGTCGCGTGCCCGACCCACGTGATGCTCCGCGGTGAGGGCTGCGCCCGCAGGGCCGCACCGTCATTGGCGACGCGCGGGGCCTCGAACGTGCGGGGGGCGGTCAGGCTGTCCCACATCCGCCGCGCGATGAAGCTCCACCGGGTCCAGCCGGACGCCCGGGTGAACTCGGGATCGAGATTGCGGAACCCGCCGGCCACGTGATGGGGCGGCTGTCCCGGGAGGGGCTCGGCCCCGGGGCTCGCGCAGGCGACCAGGAGGAGGACCGACGGGACGACGGCGACGGCTCGCGGGCGCACTCTGGGCCGAAGTCTACCCCGGCCCCGCCGCGAGCGTAAAGGTTCCTAGGCCGACCGGGCGCTCGCCTTCGCGCCGTTCCTGCCCGCGACGGGCAGAAGGCCCAGCAGCCGCAGGCGCTTGCGCAGCGTGTTCCGGTTGATGCCGAGCATCTTCGCGGCCTTGAGCTGATTGCCGCCGCAGAGCTCGAGGGCGTGGCGCAGCAGCGGCAGCTCGACCCGGGCGATCACGGTCCGGTAGAGCCGGCCCCCATCGGCGGCCTGCGCCTCAATCACGAGCGACGGGAGCGTGCTGCTCACGAGCTCGTCGAAGCTTTCGGTCCCCGGCCTCGCGCTCATGCACTTCTCGCGCAGCAAGGGCTGTGCCCGGATCGGCCGGGTACGAAATCAAGGGCTTAGGCGGGCGCCCACGCGATCGGCCAGGCCGCATTGCTCACGGCCTAATCACGCAGCCTCAATCCTGGGCAGGAAGAAATGACACGTGCGCGCTCACCACGCGCCAGCCCGTCTCCGTCCGCATCCAGGTCTGGCTCTGCCGCCCGCGCCGCCCGGTGTCCCGCTTGGTGAACTCGGTGTTGGCCGTCGCGAAATCGTCACCGTAGGTCGTGATCACCGTGTTCGCGAGCGTCCGGCGCAGGTCGATGTTCGGGCGCGCGTGGCGGAAGGCGGTGATGGCGTCGTGCCCGTACAGGTTCTCCCCGATCCCGAACCGGATGGTGAGCGGGCTCTTCCAGAAGAGCGCGGTCAGGGTGGCCACGTCGTTGCCATTGAGCGCCTTCTCGTAATACTGGAAGGCCGTCGTCACCTCAGTCAGCACCGCCGGATCGTTGAGGCGCATCACGCGGTCACCGAAGAGACGACCACGCCCTTGGCCTCCAGGAGCGCGCCGACCCGCAGCACGTGAGCGTCCCGGAAGGGCGCGGCCACGAGCTGGACGCCCAGCGGTAGCGCGCCGGGCCGGGCGACCGGCACCGAGAGCACCGGCAGGCCGATGAACGATAGCGGCTGGGTGTAGACCCCCAGGTTGGGCCGGGTCAGCACCTCGACCCCGTCCAGGACGATGCGGTCCTGGCCGATGCGCGGGGCGGGACAGGGCGTGGTCGGCGCCAGCAGGACGTCCACCTCGCCGAAGAGCTCGGCGACGCGGGCCTGGTACCAGGCGCGGAAGCGCTGCGCCTGGACATACGCTCCGGCCGGCAGCAGGGCACCCGCCAGGAAGCGGTCCCGGGTGAGCGGATCGAAGTCCTGGGGACGCCGCTTGAGATCGGCGAGGTGCGCGTTGGCGCCCTCCGAGGCGGTGATGACCATGGCGGCGGCCCGCGCCCGGTGGGCTTCCGGGATCGTGACCCGTCGCGTGACGCCGAGCGCCGCCGCCACCTGACCGACCGCCGCGTAGGCTTCTGGCTCCCCGCCGCGCGCGAAATGCCCGTCGAGGACCGCGATCCGCAGGCCGTCCACGCCCTCCCCCAGGAGCGACAGGCAGGGCTCCGCGGGACGCGTGGAGCACACCGGATCCTCCGGGTCGGGCCCCTGCATGACGTCGAACGCGGCGGTGACATCGCGCACCGAGCGGCCCAGGGCGCCCACGTGGTCGAAGCTGCCCGCGAAGAGCGTGCTTCCCGCCCGCGAGACCCGCCCGTACGTCGGCTTGAGCCCGAAAGCGCCGCAGAGCGACGCGGGCACCCGCACGGAGCCGTTCGTGTCCGAGCCCAGGGTCAGCGGCACGAGCCCCGCGCCCACCGCTGCCCCCGAGCCTCCCGAGGAGCCGCCCGCGACGCGCGTGGGATCGTGCGGGTTGCGCACGGGCCCGTAGTGCGAATTCTCGGTGGTGAAGCCGTAGGCGTACTCGTCCATGTTCAGCGCGCCCATCAGGACCGCGCCGGCGCGCCGGAGAGCGGCCACGGCGTGCGCGTCCCGCCGGGCGGGCGGCCGCTCCCGGTTGATCTTGGAGCCGGCCAGCGTGGTGATCCCCGCCACGTCGAAGAGATCCTTGACCGCGAACGGCAGCCCGGCGAGCGGCCCGGCGTCGCGGCCCGCCGCGATCGCTGCGTCCACCCGGTCCGCGTCGGCCCGCGCCTGCTCGGCCAGCACCGTCGTGAACGCGTTGACCGCCGGCCCGCGCGTCGCGATCCGGGCGAGGGCCGCCTCCGTGACGGCCCGTGCGCTGACACGGCCCGCGCGGACCGCGGCGCTCAGGCCGAGCCCGTCGGAGCCGAGGTACTCGTCACGCGACATCGCCGCGCTCATGGCCGGAACACCGGAGCGGGCTCCTGCTCGTCCGCCAGCGGGAACTCCATCACGAGGGCGGCCTGGGCCAGCAGCACCCCGGTGAACTGGATCACCCCCGGTCGGTGCTCGAACGAAAGCGGCAGGCCGACCCGCTTCGCCGTCTCGTCCACGTACGCGGCCAGCTCGTCAGGTGTCGGACTTTCGGCCATCGCCTCTCTCCTGGCCAGCCAGGTACGCGCGCCAGCCTCCGTACCGCGAGATGTCATCGGCGCCCGCCACCGCGTGCGCCTCGCAGAGGAACCCCTTCACCGCCGTACCGTCCTCCAGCAGGATCGTGCCGATGGCGAGCGGCGGCGGGACCGCGGCCACGAAGCTCCCGAAGGCGGCCTCTCCCAGCTCCCAGACCTCGACCTCGATCGATGCCCCGGCGCCGCCGTCCACACGAACCAGCCCGGGCTTGCGCGGCCAGGTGCCCGCCAGCGCGTAGAGACGATACACCGGCGCGGTCCGGACGGCGCGCACGAGTCGCGCGCCCCGATTCGTCAGCTCGCGGTTGAGCGGCTGCCCGGTCAGATGCGCGCCGACCACCGCCAGCCCCACGAGGTGCTCCCCCGCCGCGCGGGGGGACACCGCGGGGCCGCCCGCGCGCGCTTCCTCCTCGTGCTGCCACAGGGTGCCGAGCGCCACCAGCCGCTCGTCGTGGAAGGCGGGCGCGATCAGCGAGAGGCCGAACGGCAGCCCGCTCGGCCGCGTCCCCGCGGGGACCGCGAGCGCGCAGCAGTCGAGCAGATTAACGAAGTTGGTGTAGTAGCCAAGATTGCTGTTGAGCCGTACCGGGTCGCCCTCGATCGCCGCGTGCCGGTACATCGTGCCGGTCGTCGGCAGCGCGAGCACGTCCATGCCCGCCCACTGCGCTCCCGCCTGGCGCCGCAGGTCCTCCAGCCGGTACATGCCGGCGAAGACGTCCACCGCGGTCATCGCGGAGGCCCGGCCCACGATGGCCCGCACCACCGGGTGGATGTCCTCCGGATGCGCGTCGAAGAACGGGCCCAGCGCGGCCAGGCGCTCGGCCACCCATGGGCCCGCGTAGAGCAGGTCCGCGGCGGCGCGGAATGGCGCGAGATCGATCGTCACGCGGCGCCCGCCCAGCGCCTCGAGCCGCTCGAGCGCGCGCTCGTAGAGCCGGGCCGCCGCCTCGTCCCCGAAGAACTCGAGCTGGGCGGCCGCGGGCACCCCGAAGCGGAACCCCGCGCCGAGCGCCGCCGGGGGCGGACCGGGCTCGCGCGAGTAGGGATCGGCCGCGTCCGGACCGCGGGCCACATCGAGGGCGCGCGCGGCGTCCTCCACCGTGTGCGTCAACACCGATACGCAGTCGAGCGATCGGCAGGCCGGCATCACGCCCGCCGTGCTGATGAGCCCACGCGTGGGCTTGAGCCCCACGATGCCGTTGAAGGCCGCCGGCACGCGTCCGGAGCCCGCGGTGTCGGTGCCGAGCGCGAAGGCCACCAAACGCGCGGCCACCGCGACCGCCGAGCCGGAGCTCGAGCCGCCCGCGACGTAGTCCGGATCGAACACCGAGGAGAGCGCGCCGTACGGCGAGCGTGTGCCCGTGAGGCCGGTCGCGAACTGGTCCAGGTTGGTCTTGCCCACCAGGATCGCGCCGGCCTCCTGCAACCGGCGCACGACCGTGGCGGTGGCCTCCGGCTTGTACGCGAACGCCGGGCACCCCGCGGTGGTCGGATGGCCGGCCACGTCGATGTTGTCCTTGATCGCGAACGGCACGCCGAACAGCGGCAGCGCGGCGCCCGCGCGGCGCCGGACCTCCGCCGCCGCAAGCTGCCGGAGCGCGTCCTCGAGCGGCAGGACGTGGATCCATACGTGGTCGTTGCCACGGCGCTCGAGGGTCGCGTAGAGCTCGCGCAGCACGCCCGCGGGAGTCCGCGATCCGTCCGCGTAGGCCGCCAGCAGCGGGCCGATACCCGGCACCCTCCCCGGCTCAGCCATGCAGGTGGCAGGCGACCGAGTGGCCGGCCGCGTCGCTGCGGAGCACGGGCATCTCCCGCTCGCACCGCTCGAAGCCATCCGGGCAGCGGCCGAAGAACCGGCACACCGTCGGCGACGGATCGATCGGGCTGCGCGGCTCTCCGGTGAGGCGGAAGCGCGGCCGCCCATCGGCTCTCCGTTCGGGCTGCGGGACCGAGGCGAGCAGGGCGCGCGTGTAGGGATGGCCGGGGCTGGCGAACACCTGGGCCACCGGGCCCGCCTCGACGATCCGGCCCAGATACATGACGACCACCCGGTCCGCCAGCAGCCGCACCACCGCGAGATCGTGGGAGACGAACAGGTAGCTGATGCCGAGCCGGCGTCGCAGGTCGTCGAGCAGCTTGAGGATCACCGCCTGCACCGAGACGTCGAGCGCGGAGGTCGGCTCGTCCAGCACCAGGAGCTTCGGCTCGAGCGCGATGGCGCGCGCGATGCCCGCGCGCTGCTTCTGGCCACCCGAGAGCTGATGGGGAAAGCGCCCGAGCAGCGCCTCGGGCAGGCCAACCATCTCCGCCAGCGCACGCACACGGGCCTGCATCGCGCTACCGCCGGCCACGCGGCCCAGCCGGCGGATCGGGTCGGCGATGATGTCGAAGGCGGTGAACCGCGGGTTCAGGCTATCGGTGGGGTCCTGGCAGACCATCTGGATCAGCGCGCGCTCGGGCGCCCGGGCGAAACGGCCCGCCGGCACGCTGCCAATGTCGCGGCCGTCGAAGGCGATCTGCCCGGCGCTAGGATCGAGCAGCCGCGTGATCAGCTTGACCAGGGTGGACTTGCCGCAGCCCGACTCCCCCACGAGCCCGACGCATTCCCCCGCGCCGATCTCGAGGCTCACGTCGTCCACCGCGTGGAGCCAGCCCTTGCCCACCGGGAACCGCCGCTCCAGGCTTCGCACCTCGAGCAGGCTCATAGCGGCTTCCAGCAGGCCACCATGTGGCCGGGCAGCACGTCCACGCGCGGCAGTGGGCCGTCGCAGATGGGTGCATAGCGCTCGCAGCGGAAACGGTATCGGCACGGCGGCAGCTCGCCGCGGAGATCCGGGAGCCCGCCCGGGATGGCCGCGAGATCCTCCAGCCGTTCGGCGCCGTGCGGCGTCGCGGCCACGAGCTTGGCGGTGTACGGGTGCCGCGGCGCCTCGAACAGCGCGGTCGCCGGCGCCACCTCCACCACGTGCCCCGCGTGCATGACCACGATCCTATCGCAGTGCTCCGCGGCCAGGGCCAGGTCGTGGGTGATCAGCAGCGTGGCCATGTTGGTGCGCAGCGCGAGCTCGCGGATCAGGTCCATGATCGCGGCCTGGGTGGTGACGTCGAGCCCGGTGGTGGGCTCGTCCGCCACCAGGAGCGCCGGCGAGCAGGCCAGCGCCAGCGCGATCATCACCCGCTGGCACATGCCGCCCGAGAGCTCGAACGGGTACGCGGCGTACCGCCGCTCCGGGTCCGGGATCTGGACCTGGGCCAGCAGGTCGAACGCGCGGCGCTTGACGTCCGCGCGCGCCACGTTGGCGTGGCGCAGCAGCACGTCGCCGATCTGGCGACCCACCGGCCGGATCGGGTTCAGCGCGGTGCGCGGGTTCTGGAAGATCATCGAGAGCTCCCGCCCGCGCTGCAAGCCGAGCTCGTGCTCCCCCGCAGTCACCAGGTCGAGGCCGCCGAACACCGCGCTGCCCGAGGTGATCCGAGCGGAGGGATCCAGGATGCGCAGCAGGGCGAACGCGGTCACCGACTTGCCGGACCCGCTCTCGCCCACCACGCCGACCGTCTCCCCGCGCTGGACGTCGAAGCTCACCTGATCCAGCGCGCGCACCACCCCACCCCGCGTGCGGAACTCGACGGAGAGGTCCTGCACCGCGAGCAGCGGGATGGGCGGATCGCTCACGTGCGCCTCCGCGGGTCGATGAGGTCGCGCAGCCCGTCACCGAGCAGGTTGAAGCAGAACACTGCGAGCATCAGCGCCGCGCCCGGGAAGAGCGCGATCCACCACTCCCCGGAGACGATGAAGGCCGCGCCCTCCGCGACCATGATCCCCCACTCCGGCGTCGGCGGCCGGACGCCGAGCCCGATGAACGAGAGGCCCGCCGCGTTCAGGATGGCCCAGCCGAGGTTCAGCGAGATCTGCACCATCATCGGTGGCAGGCAGTTCGGGAAGAGGTGGACGGCCAGGATCCGCGGGCCGCCGTTGCCGGCCAGGCGCGCAGCCTCGATGAAGCCGGCCTCCCGGCGCACCATGACCTCCGAGCGGGCCAGGCGCGCGTAGAACGGCACGTTGATGATCGCGGTGGCGTAGACGATGTTGGCCACCGTGTTCCCGAGCGCCGCCACGATCCCCATGGCCAGCACGAACAGCGGGAACGCCATGATGGTATCGGTGACCCGGCCCACCAGCCGATCCGTCCAGCCTCCGTAGAAGCCGGCGGACACGCCGGCCGCGCTGCCCACCGCGAAGGCGATCATGACCGCGCAGATCGAGATCGTCAGGTCCAGCCGCGTGGCCACCACCACCCGGCTCAGCAGGTCGCGCCCGAGCTGGTCGGTGCCGAACCAGTGCGCCCAGGAGGGCGGCTTGAGCGCCTCGGTGGTATTGCTCGCGAGCGGGTCGTACGGCACGATCCAGGGCCCCGCGGTGGCCAGGACGACGAGAAACACGAACAGGCCGAAGGCGAGCCCGGTCACCGGGTTCTCGCCGAGCACGTAGCGCCCGTGGCGGAGCAGGGCGCTCACGCCTCGATCCTCGCGCGCGGGTCGATCATCCCGTAGAGCACGTCGATGGACAGGTTGAGCAGGACGTACAGGGAGGCCATGGTCAGGATGAAGCCCTGCACCGGCGCGTAGTCGGAGACGATCAGGGCCTCGAGCGCGTAGGAGCCGATGCCGGGCCAGGCGAAGACCTTCTCGACCAGCACGTTCGCCCCCAGCAGGAACGAGAACACCATGCCGAGCGTGGTCACCACCGGCAGCATCGCGTTGCGGAAGGCATAGGTGATCAGCACCGTCCGGCGGTCGAGCCCGCTGGCCCGCGCGGTGCGGACGAAGTCGCTCGAGAGCACGCCGAGCATGGCCGCGCGGGTCATGCGGGCGATGGGCGCCATCGCGAAGAGGCCGAGCGTCAGCGCGGGCAGCGTGAGCTGGCGGAGCACGGCCAGCAACAGGCCGGGATCGCCGGCCAGCATCGCGTCCATCAGATAGAAGCCGGTGGCGTTTCGCGGGGCCGAGGCGAAGGCGTCGAGCCGGCCCAGCGGCGCCGGGGCCCAGCCGAGGATGAAGTAGAAGACGTAGACCAGCAGCAGGCCCGTGAAGAAGATCGGCAGCGAGACGCCGGCGGTGGTGAGCATCCGGCAGAGGTGATCCACCCAGGAGCCCGGCCGGGTAGCGGCCAGCACGCCGAGCGGCAGCGCCACCGCGAGGGCCAGCAGGAGCCCGCAGGCGGTCAGCTCGAGCGAGGCCGGCAGGCGCGACAGCAGGTCGCTGCGCACCTGCTGGCCCGTCGTCAAGGACTTCCCGAGATCTCCCCGGCCAAGGTCGCGGAGATACAGCCAGAACTGCACGGGCATGCTCTTGTCGAGCCCGAGGCTCCGGCGGATCTCGTCTATGGCCTGCTGGCTGGCCGCCGGGCCCGCGAAGAAGGCGGCCGGATCGCCGGGCAGCGCGCGGGTCAGCAGGAAGGTCACCACGATCACCCCGGCCAGGCCGGGAGCCGCCGCCAGCAGCCTCCGCCCGATGAGCCTCCCCATGGGGGCCCCGGGCTCAGTTCTTGCCGAGGCTGCGGAAGTCGAGCTGGCGGTGGAACCAGTACTGGTAACCCGTGATGCCCTTCTGCATGGCCACGTCGAGGTTCGGCTGGTAGAGCGGCACCCGCGGCACCTCGAGGATCGCGAGCCGCGTGAACTGGCGCACCAGGTCCGCGTACTTCTTCGACTCCGACTCGAAGCGGGCGGCGTCGATCAGCTTGTCCATCTCGGGGTTCTGGTAAGACATGGTGTTGAAGACCGCGTTCTGGCCGTGGTAGTTCCAGAAGAAGAAGTACTCCGGGTAGTTGAGCCACCCCCCGAAGGCGTTCACGTAGAGCGGCATCTCCTTCTTGAGCATCAGGCCACGCCAGTTGGCGCCCGGGACCTTGTTGATGGTCGTCTTGATCCCGATCTGGGCGAGCGACTCCTGGACCAGCACCGCGGCCGGCTCGTTGACGGTGGCGAAGCCCTGGTCGAAGAAGAGCTGGGTCTCGAAGCCGTTGCGCACGCCCGCCTCCGCCATCAGGGCCTTGGCCTTCGCGATGTCGGTCTTGTAGGGCGAGAGCTTGGCGTCGTAGCCCGCGGTGTTGGTGGCGATGGGATTGCCCATGAGCTGCGCGCCCCGTCCGAACATCGCGCTGGCGAAGATCTTCTCGTACGGGATCGCGTAGGCCACCGCCTGCCGCACCTTCACGTTGTTGAAGGGCGGGTTCTTGACGTTCATGCCCACGTAGGCGTGCGCGTTCTCGACCGGGTGCGCCACCACCTGGAGCTTGCCCGCCGCCGCGATCTCGGCGAAATCCTTGGGCGGCAGGTCGAAGGAGATGTCCGCGTCACCCCGCTCGAGCAGAGCGCGGCGGTTGCCCGCCGAGGGGACCTCGCGCACGATCACCTTCTTGAGCTTGGGCAGCGGCCCCGACTTCCACTCGTCGTAGCGCAGGAAGACCGACTCCTGCCCTGGCTTCCACGATTCGAGCTTGTAGGCCCCGCCGCCCGCGTCGTTGTTCTTGATCCACTCCATCGCCCACGGATCAGCCGGCGTGGCGTTCTTCTTGGCCAGCTCCGAGTTGATGATCACCGGCACCGGCACCGCGATGTCCGGCATCGTCAGCTTGTCCTTCCGGAGGAAGGTCACCCGGAACGTGTAGTCGTCCACCGCGGTGAACTGCTCCGGCTTCTCGAGCGAGCCGGCCTTCATCTGGAAGGTCGGGAAGCCCCCGACCGTGACCGCGCGGTCGAACGACCACTTCACGTCCTTCGCGGTCACCGGGGTGCCGTCGTGGAACTTGGCGTCCTTCCGCAGCTTGAAGGTGACCGCCATGCCGTCCGGCGCCATCTGCCAGCTCTCGGCCAGCTCGGGCTTGAGCACCGAGTAGTCGTACATCTTCGTCCCGTCCGGCAGCGTCTTGACCCCATAGGTCATGAGCCGGTCGTAGAGGTTCCACGAGGCCTGGTAGGAGGGCCGGTTCGCGCCGACCCCGTGGATGTCCATGCTGTTGGGGCCGAGCTCTACCACGACCAGCAGCGTCTCGCTCCGGCTCTGCGGCCGAGCTTCCGAGACGGGCATCAGCAGCAGGGCGACGAGTAGCCAGACCAGGCGCGTCCAGTTCATGAAGTCCTCCTTGCGCGAGGGCACGGAGCAAGGGGCATGCCCGCAACGCCCCTCAATGAAATACGCGAGTTGGGCGCGGTGGCTTGAGATCGCGCCACAGAGTGCCCGGGCGGCGGGCAGCGATGCCTAGAGCTTGCGCAGGCGAGCGGGCGGGAGACCGAGCAGGCGCTGCCGACACGCGGCCCACAGCGCCTGCACCGCGACCTGGAGCGCCGGCGCCGACGGGCAGAGCAGGCGGGCCAGCACGCCGCCGCGGCCGAGCGTGGTCACGCCCGCGCGACCGCCGGGCCCGGCCGCGTCGACTTCGTCCTGGAGCGCGCGGGCGAGCTCGCTCCAGCGCTCGCCGACCGGTTGCGGGGCCACATCGGCGGCCCGCAGGGCGACGCCTGCTGCCCGCAGGGCCACGAATGTCGCCGCGTAGGCAAAGCCCTCGGTGGCGCCCAGGCCGGCCCGTGGTGGGCTCCCGGCCAGGATCGATCGCTCCCGGAGCAGCAGGCCCGCCTCATCGCGCACCAGCAGGCTGCTGTCGAGCAGGTCGAACCCCCAGCCCTCGCCGCGCGCCGCGCGCCCCGTCGCCCAGGCATCGAGGTAGAGCAGCGTGGCGTCGGCAGCCAGGCGAATCTCGGTGGCCTGCCGGAGCCGGGCGCCCGGCGACGGGATCAGGTGATCGGGCAGCCACTCGAGCGCGGCCCCGGCTCCCACGTCGATGATGACCCGCTGGACCGCGGCGGGACCCGGGCTCCGGTAGACCCGCGTGGCCGACGGCGTGGACAGGCAGACCCGGCTCCCGGGCCCGAGCACGATGTCGGTCTCGAGGCGATCGCCCGCGAGCAGGCCGCCCGTCGGATTCAGCAGCAGCAGCGTGGCGACACCGTCGCCGTCGAGATCCATCGGCTCGAGCGCCTGGAGCGGCAGCGTGAAGCGCCGCGCAGTGAGCACGGTGCGCCGGCCCCGGGCCTCGAACGCCAGGTGCAGGCGCCCGTCCCGGCCGGTGCGGCCGAGCGGCGGCTCAGGGCTCGAAGAGGAGGTCGCGGCGGATCCAGGAGACCACGGCGTCGACACCGGTGCCCTCCCGGAGATTGGTGAAGACAAACGGACGTTCTCCTCGCATGCGCTTGGCGTCGCGCTCCATCACCCCGAGATCGGCGCCGACGTACGGCGCGAGGTCGATCTTGTTGATCACCAGGAGATCGGAGCGCATGATCCCCGGTCCTCCCTTGCGGGGGATTTTCTCTCCCTGGGCAACGTCGATGACGTAGATCGTGGCGTCCACCAGCTCCGGGCTGAACGTCGCGGCGAGATTGTCGCCGCCGCTCTCCACGAACAGCAGCTCGAGGCCGGGAAATCGCCCCATCAGGGCGTGGACCGCCTCCAGGTTCACCGAGGCGTCCTCGCGGATGGCGGTGTGCGGGCAGCCGCCCGTCTCCACGCCCACCACCCGGTCGGCCGGCAGGGCGCCGCGCCGGATGAGGAACTGGGCGTCCTCCTGCGTGTAGATGTCGTTGGTGATGACCGCCATGTCGAGGTGGTCCCGCAGCCGCAGCGACAGCGTCTCCACCAGGGCGGTCTTGCCGGAGCCCACCGGCCCGCCGATGCCGATCTTGAGCGGCCGGGGCATCGCGCTCACGAGCGGAACAGGCGCGCGTCGAGGCGCTCGTGGAGCATGCCCTGGACATCCTGGCCGGGGGTGAAGCTCCACAGATCGGCGGGCGACCGCTCGGCCGCCTCGCGCGCCACACGCACGATCACCGGGTGGAGGCTCCACAGGACGGCCTGCCCTTCGAGCTGGCCCATGGGCAGGAGCCGGAGGGCCGCGCCCACCAGCAGCGCGGTCGTCGAATACAGGAACGCGGTGACCGCGGCGTCCGCGTCCCAGCCGAGCGCGCCCGCGACCATGCCGAACGCCACCGCGTGGTGGCCGGGCGCGCGGTGCACGTTGACCTCGTCGAGGTAGGCGACGAGCCGAGGCTCGCCGATCAGCGCCGCGGCCACGCGCAGGGTCTGCCGCCCCATCTGCCGGCTCCCCTCCCGGAACTCCTTCACGACCTTCATCGCTTCGAGCACGTCGTCCAGACGGCGGCACGCCTCGAGATCGCCGCGACCGAGCGCCCGCAGCGCCCCGGCGGCGGCGGTGGCATCGCAGGGGCCGGCCGCGCCCTCGAGCTGGGTCAGCAGGAAGCGCTCGAGCCCGTCCCGGTCCCGCACGATTCCGGACTGGCAGTAGTGCTCGAGTCCGAACGAGTGGGCGTAGCCGCCGGTGGGGAAGGCGCTGTCCGCGAAGTGGAGCAGCGAGACCAGGCGCGGATCAGCCATCGCCGCCTCCGTGGAGCGGCGAGTAGACCACCTCGCGGCGCTCCCAGCGAACGCCGAGCCGTCTCACGAGATCCTCCATCGCGGTGTCGTCGGG
>DATFUK010000622.1:0-3441 GCA_035260865.1 Candidatus Methylomirabilota bacterium
CCGCTTCCGGGCCTACCTGCAGCAGCGGAGCCTGCTCGAGCCCGGCCTGGACGAGGTGGTGGACGCGGAGATCGCGCAGCACGTCCAGGCCTTCGAGGCCGCCGACCCGCCGGACCCGCTCACCATGTTCGATCACGCCTACGGCAACCCGCCCGCCGCGCTCACCGCCCAGCGCGATGAGATGGCGGCCCGCCTCGGGCGCGCCCCCCAGCCGGAATCGGGCGCGCCGCCGAGCCCACCCATGAGAGGACAGAGGCGCGCGTGGCCAAGCTGAACATGGTGAAGGCGCTGAACCTGGCGCTGCTCCAGGAGATGGAGCGCGATCCCGACGTGCTCGTGATCGGCGAGGACGTGGGGGTGGACGGCGGCGTCTTCCGGGTGACCGAGGATCTCCACCGCAAGTTCGGCGGGACCCGGGTGATGGACAGCCCGCTCGCGGAGGCCGGCATCATCGGCGCCTCGGTGGGCATGGCGCTCTACGGGCTCAAGCCCATCTGCGAGATCCAGTTCTCCGGCTTCGCCTTCCAGTGCTTCCATCAGATCGAGAACCACGTCGCCCGGTACCGCATGCGCACCCAGGGGCGCTTCGGCTGCCAGATGGTGGTGCGGATGCCGTTCGGCGGCGGGGTGCGGGCGCTCGAGCACCACTCGGAGAGCGAGGAGCAGTTCTACGCGCACATCCCCGGCCTCAAGATGGTGATCCCCTCCGGCCCCCGCAATGCCCGGGCCCTCCTCGCCGCCGCGATCCGCGACCCCGACCCGGTCATCTTCTTCGAGGCCAAGGCGCTCTATCACGCGGCCAAGGAGGACGTGCCCGACGAGATCGAGACCATGGAGATCGGCCGGGCCCACGTGGACCGGGCCGGCAAGGATCTCACCCTGGTCGCCTACGGCGCCATGCTCCGGGTGGCCCGCGAGGCGGCGGACCGCATCAAGGAGGAGGACGGCGCGGAGATCGAGATCGTGGACCTGCTCACGATCTCGCCCCTCGATCGGGAGACCCTGACCGCCTCGGTACGCAAGACCGGCCGCGCCGTCGTCGTCCACGAAGCACCGAAGAGCTTCGGCCCCGGGGCCGAGATCGCGGCCAGCATCATGGAGGGCGCCTTCCTGTCGCTGGAGGCGCCGATCCGCCGCGTGACCGCACACGACGTACCCTTCGTGGGCTTCGCCCGCGAGCGGGCGAACCTGCCGGACGTGGCCCGGGTTGTCGATGCCTGCCGAGAGACTCTTTCTTTCTGATGCCTCGCACGTTTAGTCTTCCTGACCTGGGAGAAGGCTTGACCGAGGCGGAGATCGTCGCGGTGCTCGTGCACGAGGGCGACGTCATCCGGGAGGACGCCCCGCTCCTCGAGGTCGAGACGGACAAGGCGCAGGTCGAGATCCCCTCGCCCATGGGCGGGCGCGTGGAGACGATCCACGTCCAGCCCGGCCAGACGGTGAAGGTCGGCGCGCCGCTCGTCACTTTCTCCGATGCGGCGGCGCCGGCGCCCCCAACCACGCGCGCGCCCGCGACTCCCACGGCCAAGGCGCCGGTGGCCGGACCTGCGGCCCCGGCGACCGCAGCGGTGCCGGCCGCGCCGGCCGCGGCGGTCTCGCGCGCCGAGGGCCCGGTGGCCGCGACTCCGTCGACACGGCGCCTGGCGCGCGAGCTCGGGGTAGACCTCAGGACCGTGCGCGGCACCGGCCCGGGCGGCCGCGTGCTCGACGAGGACGTGCGCGCCGCCGCCGGGCAGCCGGTCGCCGCCGCGCCGGCCGCGGCCGCCGCCAGACCTGTCGCGCCGGCCGGCCCGGCCAAGCCGCTGGCTGCGATGGGCCTCGAGGCCCCGCCGCTTCCGCGCTTCGAGCAATGGGGGCCGGTGGAGCGCGCGCCCCTCTCGCACCTGCGCCGCACCATCGCCGAGCGGATGACGCTCTCGGCCACGCTGATTCCCCACGTCACCCACTTCGACCGCGCCGACATCACGGACCTGGACGCGATCATCGCGCGCAACCTGGAGGCGGGGCGCGCCAAGGGCGTGACGCTCACCCTGACCTCCTTCCTGCTGAAGGCGACGGCGCTGGCCCTGGTGCGCCATCCCACGTTCAACGCGAGCCTCGACCCGGCCGCGGGGGAGCTGGTGCTCAAGCGCTACTACCACCTCGGGGTGGCGGTGGCGACCGAGCGCGGGCTCATCGTGCCGGTGCTGCGCGAGCTCGACCGCAAGCCGCTGCTGGAGATCGCGCGGGAGCTCGGCGCGCTGGCCCAGCGTGTCCGCGACGGCAAGGCCACCCTCGACGACCTGCGCGGCGGCACCTTCACGATCACCAATATCGGCGCGCTGGGCGGCACCGCGGCGATCCCGATCATCAACTACCCCGAGGTCGCCATCCTCGGCGTGGCGCGCGCCCGCCAGGAGGCGGTGGTGCGGCAGGGCCAGATCGTCCCCCGGCTCATGCTCCCGCTCACCCTGACCTTCGACCATCGCGTCGCGGACGGCGCCGACGGCGCGCGCTTCGCCACCGAGATCGTGCAGCTGCTCGAGGCACCCGAGCGGCTCCTCTGGGAGTGGTGAGCCGTGGTCATGGGCGATCTCGTGGACGAGGTGGACGTCGCCGTGCTGGGCGGCGGGCCGGGCGGCTACTCGGCCGCCTTCCGGTGCGCGGAGCTCGGCCTCGAGACCGTGGTGATCGACTCGGCCCAGCGCCTGGGCGGGGCCTGCCTCTTCGAGGGCTGCATCCCCAGCAAGGCGCTCCTGCACGTGGCCGCGGTCCTCAGCGAGGCGGAGCGGGCGAAGGAGTTCGGGGTGGACTTCGGCGAGCCGCGGATCTCGCTCGATCCGCTGCGGAAGTGGAAGCAGGAGCGGGTGGTGGGCAAGCTCGCGCGCGGTCTCGCCTCGGTGGCGAAGGCCAGGGGCGTCGAGGTCATCGGGGGGCGCGGCGTCTTCGAGGACGCGAGCACGCTCCGGATCGAGGTCGGGGAGACGCTCCGCAAGGTCCGCTTCAAGCACGCCATCGTGGCCACCGGCTCGCGGCCGAGCGCCCTGCCCGGCCTCACGCTGCGGAGCGAGCGGATCATGGACTCGACCGCCGCGCTCGAGCTGCCCGACATCCCCGACCGCCTGCTCGTGATCGGCGGCGGGTACATCGGTCTCGAGCTGGCCGAGTCGTTCGTCCAACGTGGGGCCCGCGTGACGGTCGTCGAATCCGGTCCACACGTACTCGCAAAGACGCTCGACGCCGACATGGCCGTGCCCATCGAAGACGCGATGAGACGTCTCGGTATCGACGTCCGCGTCCGGCTGCCCGTCACGGGGTTCGCCGATGGCCTCGTGCAGACCGACGCTGGTCCTCTCCTCGCCGATCTGATCGTGCTCGGCCTTGGCGTCAAACCGAACACCGAGTTGCTCGCGGAGACGGGCATCGGGCTCGGTGTGCGGGACGCGGTGAAGGTCGACCGGT
>DATFUK010000623.1:0-6343 GCA_035260865.1 Candidatus Methylomirabilota bacterium
GAGGACATCGCGCAGGCCGCCCGGTGGTACGCGCGGCCGCCGTTCGCGGGCTCGTGCCTGATCTGGGGCATGGGCATCACCCAGCACATCAACGGCACCGCCAACGCGCACGCGGTGCTCAACCTGTCGCTCGCCGCCGGCCAGATGGGCTTCCCGGGCTCCGGGATCTCGCCGCTCCGCGGTCAGAACAACGTGCAGGGCGCCGGCGACGCGGGCTGCATTCCGACCAACCTGCCCGGCTACGCGGACTACGGCGCGGGCGACCTCGACCGCTTCGAGCAGGCCTGGGGCGTCCGGCCGCCGGGCGAGCAGGGCCTGGTCGTGACCGAGATGATGGAGGGCTGCCTCGACGGGCGCGTGCGGGCGATGTACGTGGTCGGGGAGAACCCGCTGCTCTCGGAGCCCGACCTCCACCACGCGGAGAAGGCCATCCAGCAGCTCGACTTCCTCCTGGTGCAGGACCTCTTCATGCACGAGACCGCCGAGCACGCCCACGTGTTCCTGCCCGCCGCCGCCTTCGCCGAGAAGGACGGAACCTTCACCAACTCCGAGCGGCGCGTGCAACGGATCCGCCAGGCCATCGCGCCGCCGGGCCAGGCGCGCCCCGACTGGTGGATCGCCTGCGAGCTGGCCAAGCGCACCGCGCGGCGGCTCGGGACGACCGTGACCGGCTTCGACTACCGGCACCCCTCCGAGATTTTCGACGAGATGGCGAGCCTCTGGCCGAACGTCGGCGGCATGTCCTACGCGCGGCTCGACGGCGGCGGGCTGCAGTGGCCGTGCCCGAGCCCGGAGCATCCCGGCACCCGTTATCTCTACGGCGAGTCGTTCCCGCGGGGCAAGGGGCGCTTCGTGCCGGTGGCCCAGACCGCGACCGCCGCGGAGCTGCCGGATCCGGACTATCCCTTCCTGCTCAATACGGGCCGGCTGCTCTACCACTGGCACGGCGGCACCATGACCCGCCGGGTACAGGGCCTGCTCGAGCTGGCCCCGTGCCTGGAGGTCGCGGTGCACCCGAGCGACGCGCGCCGCCTGGGCGTAGGCGACGGGGCGGCCCTGCGCGTGATCTCCCGCCGGGGCGAGCTCACCGCCTATACCCGCGTGACCGAGGCGGTCCGGCCGGGCGCGATCTTTGTCCCGTTCGTGAAGCTCGCCGACTCGGCGGCCAACTTCCTGACCAATGCCGCCCTCGACCCCTCGGCCAAGATCCCCGAATACAAGGTCTGCGCGGTCCGCCTCGAGCGGATCTGATACACTCCCGCTCCCGGGCGGTCAGGCGAGCGCGGTGGCTTCGCTCAGGAAGGCATCCAGCACCGTCGCGAAAGGCACCGGCGCATCGAGCACCAGATGATGGTACGTACCGGGAATCTCCACCAGCCGGGCCCGAGGCAAGCGCGTCAGCATGTCCGCGGCCATCTCGCGAGGCAGGATCGGCGAGTGCTCGCCGCGGACGAGCAGGGTGGGCGCGGTGATGCGGTCGAGCAGGGCCCAGCCGTCAGTCGGCCGGCGGCGACCGTTGCACGCGGGATCGAAGCGGTAGAGGAAGCGGCCGTCCCGCTCGGCGATCCCCTGGCGGGCCAGGTGCTCGAGCAGCCGCGGATCGGCCACGGTCTCGCGCGGGAGCAGGCGAAAGCTCTTGAGCGCGGAGCCGAGCGTCTCGTGCCGCATGGGCCCCCGATCGCCCCGGCGGTGCATGTTCTGGAGGCGCTCGGCCGGGATCGAGGGCCGGCTGTCCACCACGACCAGCCGCTCGGTTCGATCCGGATGCCAGGCCGCGAAGCCCATCGCGTTGTGGCCGCCCATCGAGTGCCCGATCACGGTCATCCGCGGCCAGCCCATGGCGTCCGCGACGTCGACCAGGTCGCCCGCGAAGTCCTCGGTGGCGTAGGCGGGCTCCGGCGCCCACTCGCTGGCCCCGTGGCCCCGCTGGTCGAGCGAGAGCACGTGGAAGCGATCGGCGAAGGCGGGTACGACCCCGTCGAACCAGTGGGCGTGCGCCGAGCCGCCGTGCAGGAAGCAGAGCGCCGGGCGACCGGGCTCGCCCCATTCCAGGGCGTTCAGGGTCAACCCGCCCACCTTGAGGGCTCGGGTCCGGGCGGTCTCGCAGGCGAACCGGAGGGGATCGGTCATGCGCCGCATTGTACCGAGGGGCTCGCGATTGTGACCATCTGCGTTGTCACCTGGCGGACTTTGTCAGCCGGTGGACGCGGACCGGCCGCGGCCCGATAGAGGGAGGCCACGTTTTCAGTGACTTGCCGGGACGGGGGAATGGCAAGCGGGTTGCTCATAACTCGCGTGCACATTGAAGGTCGTTGGCACAATTCCTTTGGCCACACGAACCCCTTACCGGAATAAACTGAGACCGAACAATGGGCCATAGCGCCTCTCCCCGCTCGCTCTCCTGGACCTCGCTCGTTGTCCTGACGTTGCTGGCGGCTCTCCTCGAGGCGACGATCCTGTTCCCCTCGACCTTCTTCCCGACCACGCGCTTCGCCGCTGCGCTGTCGTGGGACGCGAGCCAGCACGACTACCCGACGCCGGAAACGCTGGCCACCGAGGCGCCCGCGACGCCCGAGGCCACGTCCCCGACCACGCCGGCGCCGCCGAAGCCCGCGGCACAGACTCCGGCTCCCGCCGCTCCGCCGGCGCCTCGCGGTGACGCGCGCGCGATCGCGGGCCGCGTGCTGGACGCGGCCACGGGCTCGCCGCTGCGCGGGGCGTCCATCTGGGCCGGCTCCACCGAGATCGTGACCAACGCCGAGGGCCGGTTCACGACCGGGCCGGTCGAGCCGGGCGCCACGGTCTGGGTGAAAGCGCCAGGCTACACGCGCAAGAAGCTCACCGGCGGCGAGGCCGCCGACGTCACCGTCAAGCTCGCGCCGCATCCGGTGCGCGCCGCCTACCTCACCTACTACGGGGTGGCCGACCGCACCATTCGCCAGCGCGTGCTCGATCTCGTCGAGCGCACCGAGCTCAACGCGGTGGTCATCGACATCAAGGGCGACCGCGGCCTGATCCCCTATCGCACCTCGGTCCAGGCCGCGCTCGACGCGGGCGCGCAGGGGCCGGTCATCATCAAGGACTTCGACGACCAGCTCGCGGTCTGGAAGGCCCAGGGCATCTACACCATCGCCCGGATCGTGGCCTTCAAGGACAACGTACGGGCCAACGCCCGGCCCGACCTCGCCATCATCGACACCCGCACCGGGAAGCCGTGGATCGACCGCGAGAACCTGGCGTGGGTGGATCCGTTCCGCGAGGAGAACTGGGACTACATCATCGCGGTCGCGAAGGAAGCCGCGCTCAAGGGCTTCGACGAGGTCCAGTTCGACTACGTGCGCTTCCCCACCGACGGCAAGCTCGCCGCCGCGCGGTACTCCCAGCCCAACAACGCGGCCACGCGCCTGCCCGCCATCGCCGGGTTCCTGGCCAAGGCCCGGCGCGAGCTGGGGCCGACCGGCGTGTTCCTGGGCGCGGACATCTTCGGCTACACCGCCTTCAACGCCAACGACACCGACATCGGGCAGCGCATCGAGGAGCTGTCGGTGAGCCTCGACTACATCTGCCCCATGGTCTACCCGTCGGGCTATCACCTGGGCATCCCGGGCGTCCGGAACCCGGTGCTCAATCCCTACGAGATCGTCAAGGAGAGCGTCCGCCTGACGCGCCAGCGCTCCCAGAACCCGGGCGCGCAGGTGCGGCCGTGGCTGCAGGACTTCAAGGACTACGCCTTCGACAAGCGGATCTTCGGCCCCGGCGAGGTGCGCGCGCAGATCCGCGGCAGCGACGACGGCGGCGGCTCCGGCTGGATGCTGTGGAACCCGAAGAACGACTACACGGGGGCCGCGCTCCGATCCAAGACCTCCGCCATCTCCAAGTCGTCCCAGTAGCCATGCGCGCCGCGCTCTCGGCCGTCCTACTCGGCATCACCCTGGCCGTCGCCGTGCTGGCGGGCGCCCAGGCGCCCACGCGGGAGCCCAACGAGCTGGGCCGCGTGATGATCCTCGAGTACCACAAGATCGACACCCCGGAAGCCCGCTGGACTCGCACACCGGAGAACTTCCGGCGCGACCTGCAGCGCCTCTGGGAGCGCGGCTATCGAACGGTGGCCCTCAACGACTACCTCGACGGCAAGATCGCCCTGCCCGCGGGGACCACGCCCCTCATCCTGACCTTCGACGACTCCTCGCCGGGCCAGTTCCGGTATATCCAGCGCGGCACCGACTGGGTCATCGACCCGGAGTGCGGGATCGGCATCCTGGAAGCCTTCGCGCGCGAGCATCCGGGCTTCGGCCACGCGGCCACCTTCTACGTGCTCCCGGGCGCCAACCCGCCCAACCGGCTCTTCAACCAGCCCGAGCTGGCCACCCGCAAGCTGCAGTACCTGGTCAGCCAGGGCTACGAGATCGGCAATCACTCCCTCTGGCACGCGGAGCTGGGCCGGTACTCCGAGGCCGTCGTGCGCGAGCAGCTCGCGGGCGCGCAGGAGTGGGTGCAACGTCACGTGCCCGGCTATCGCTTCCGCACCCTCGCCCTTCCGCTGGGCAGCTACCCGAAGGAGCTCGGCTGGGCGCTATCGGGCGAGGCCAAGGGCATGACGTACAAGCACGACGCCATCCTGATGGTGGCGGGCGGCGCGGCTCCGTCTCCGCACGCGCGCAACTTCGACCCCAACCGCCTGCCCCGCATCCAGGCGGTGGGGACCGACCTCGACCACTGGATCACCTACTTCGACCGGAACCCCGGAGAGCGCTACGTGAGCGACGGGGACGCCGCGACCATCACGGTGGCGAGCGGCAGCACCGGCAAGGTGGGCGCGGTTTGGACCTCGCGGGTCGTCGAGCGGCGGTAGCCGCCCGGCCCTACTTGTAGAGCAGGTAGCTCGCGCGGCGCTGCAGGAACGCGTTGCGCGCCCAATCGGCCCACGCGAGGACCCGCGCGAACGGGTCACCCCGCAGGATCGACCACATCGTGGATCGGTTCACCAGCAGGTTCTGGATCGCCGCCGGCCGGAAGTTCCCCGGGTAGCGCTCCATCAGCTCACGGCCCAGCGCCAGCCCCACCGGAACCGCGCGGAACGCGTCGCGATCCGTCACCTCGAGCCGCACGCCGCCCACCTGCCGTCCCGCGTGGACGCTCGAGGTGGGCGTGAAGAAGATGGGCTGGAACTGCACCCCGGCCAGCCCGCGCGCGTTCATCGCGTCGGCCAGCACCTGGGGATCCGTGATCCACGGCGCTCCGATCACCTCGAAGGGCATCTCGGTGCCCCGCCCGACCGACAGGTTGGTCGCCTCCAGCAGCCCCACGCCCGAGTAGAGCAGCGCCTGGGTCTGGTTCCGGATATTGGGCGACGGGTTCACCCACGTGAGGCCGGTCTCGTCGAACCACTGATTGCGCTGCCAGTTCTCGAGCGGGATCACGGTGAGCTTGACCGGCAGCTTCCGCTCCGCCACCACCATCAGGGCGAACTCGCCCATGGTCATCCCGGTGCGCACCGGGATGGTGTGGGGCGCCGTGAAGGAGCGCATGTCGGGATCCATCAAGGGTCCCTCCACCACGCTGCCCGTGATCGGGTTCGGCCGGTCCAGCACCACGACCTGGATCCCGCGCCGCCCGCCCTCCTCAAGCGCGTACACCAGCGTGGTGAGGTAGGTGTAGTAGCGCACGCCGACGTCCTGGATGTCGAAGACCAGCGTGTCGATGCCGCTGAGCTGCTCGGGCGACGGACGCCGCGCCGGGCCGTAGAGGCTCCAGATCGCCAGCCCGGTGGCCGCGTCGCGGCCGTGGGGCACGTTGGCGTCCACGAGGCCGGTGATGCCGTGCTCGGGCGAGAAGAGTGCCCGGAGCTTCACCTGCGGGGCCGCGGCCAGCAGATCCACCGCGCGACGCCCCTCGGAGTCGATGCCGGTCTGGTTGGTGATCAGGCCGACCGTGCGCCCGGCCAGCGGCGCGAAGTCGTCGGCCACCAGGCGATCGAGCCCGGTCAGGGTGCTTCCCTCGGGCAGGAGCGGCACCCCGTCCGTCCCGTCCGCCGCCGGGCTCACGGTCCCGTTCCGGATCGAGGCGGTCGCGACCGTCGGCTCCTCGCGCGGCGCGAACCGCGTGCCGACCGCCGCGCTGACCCGCCGCCGGAGCTCGGCCACGTCCCCCTTGCCGTAGGGATGGACCCGATTGGTGAGGAGGATCATGTACACGCCGGTGGCCGGGTCCATCCAGATGGCGGTGCCGGTGAAGCCGGTGTGGCCCACCGAGCCCATCGGGAAATACGCCCCGAGCGTGCGCGAGTAGGGCGACGAGATGTCCCAGCCGAGGCCGCGCGTGGACTCGCCGATCACGTGCGGCG
>DATFUK010000624.1:0-4976 GCA_035260865.1 Candidatus Methylomirabilota bacterium
CGGGAGCGGGTGGAGCGTCTGCTCGACGCCGGCTCGTTCGTGGAGGTCGGCACGTTCAACACCTCGGACGTACCGGGCATGGAGGCCGAGACCCCGGCCGACTCCAAGGTGGGCGGCCTCGGCCGCATCGACGGCCGCCCGGTGGTGGTGTGCTCCAACGACTTCACGGTGCTCGCCGCCACGTCGAGCCGAGTGGCCTCGCACAAGGAGGCGGAGCTCAAGCGGCTCGCCGCGCGCCGGGGCATGCCGATCGTCTACCTGGCCGAGGCGGGCGGCGCGCGGATGCCGGACATCATGGGCTCCGCGGGCATCGCCTCCTTCGGCACCTCCACCTACTACGGCACGCGCCGGCGCCGCGTGCCCATGGTGACCGCGGTGCTCGGCCAGGCCTACGGGCTGCCCACCTGGAACGCCTGCCTCTCCGACTTCGTGGTGATGCTCGAGGGCGCCTCGATGGCGGTCTCCGGCCCGCGGGTGCTCGAGCTGGCCACCGGCGAGAAGATCTCGCCCGAGGAGCTGGGCGGCGCGAAGGCGCACGCCGAGGAGACGGGCTTCGCCGACGTCGTCGCCAAGACCGAAGACGAGTGCTTCGCTCTCGTGAAGCGCTTCCTTTCCTACCTGCCCTCCCACAACCGGCAGGCGCCGCCGCAGGCCGAGGTGCCTGCGGGCTCGGGCGCCGAGATGGGCACGATCGCGGACCTGGTGCCGGAGGCACGCAACCGGGCCTACGACATGACCCGGGTGCTGCGGCGGCTGGCCGACGGCGGGGAGATCTTCCAGGTGAAGGAGCGCTTCGGCCGGAGCCTGATCACCGCACTCGCCCGCATGGGCGGGCACGTGGTCGGCTTCGTGGCCAACCAGCCGATCCAGAAGGGCGGCGCCTGCGACGCGGACGGCTGCGACAAGGCGATCTCGTTCCTCGCGCTCTGCGACTCGTTCAACATCCCGCTCATCTTCCTCCACGACGTGCCCGGCTTCTTCATCGGGCGCGACGCCGAGCGCAAGCGGGTCGCGGGCAAGATCATCACCTGGATGGAGGCGCTCGGCATGGTCTCGGTGCCGCGCGTGTCCATCATCGTGCGCAAGACCTACGGCCAGGCCTACTTCAACATGGGCGGCGGCGGGTACGCGGACCTGCTGGTGGCGTGGCCGACCGCGGAGATGTCCTTCATGGACCCGGCCACCGGCGTCAACGTGGTCCACGGCGCGGAGCTGGCGAAGCTGCCCGCCGAGGAGCGCGCGGCGCAGCGACAGGCGCTGCTCGCCCAGTGGGAGCTCGACACCCTGCCCTACGGCGCGGCCGCCCGACACCTCATCGACGAGGTGATCGATCCCGCCGACACGCGCGACGTGGTCATCCGCTTCCTCGCCCAGGCGCGCACGCGCTCCGCCATCGGCCGGCATCGTCTCGGCGGCTGGCCGACCAAGTTCTAGGCGCGCCCGCCTTGTCGCTCTGGCTGCTCGGCGCGGTGGTCATCGCGGCCGCCTGCTTCGTGCAGGGCCTGGCCGGCTTCGGCATCGGCCTCGTCTCGCTCGCGTTCCTGCCGTTCCTCATGTCGCCGCAGCACGCCATCGTCCTGATCACAATCTACGCGGCCGTCTTCATCGTGATCATCTTCATCCCGCTGCGGCGCGACTTCACGATGCAGGGCATGACCGAGCTGATGGCCGGCACCATCCTGGCGACGCCGGCCGGCGTCTGGCTCCTGGCCGCCCTGTCCCCCGACCTGCTCAAGCGCCTGATCGGCCTGGTGCTGCTGGCGATCGTGGCGCTCGAATGGCTCGGGCTCTACCCCGAGCGGCTCCGCGGCCGCGGGTGGGGCTTCGGCGCCGGGCTCGTGGCGGGCGTGCTGGGCGGGGCGATCGGCACGCCGGGCCCGCCTGTGATCCTCTACGCGGCGGCGCAGGACTGGAGCACGCGAACCGTGAAGGCCAACATCCAGGCCTTCCTGATCGTGAACCAGGCGGTGATCCTGGTCGGCTACTGGTGGGCCGGCCTGCTGGACCGCGAGGTCTGGCGCCTCACCTGGCTCTACGCGGTGCCCGCGGTGATCGGCCTCGTCGCGGGCATGTTCCTCTTCACCCGGCTCGACCGCGCGCGCTTCCGCCAAGTGGTGTTCGCGGTGCTCTTCATCTCCGGCCTGGTGCTACTGATCCGCGGGTGAGCGGGCGAGCAGGTAGCAGCGGCGGCTCGGATGCTCGACCTCCGCGTACGGCTCCCGTTCGACGCGCTCCAGGACGACGAAGCCGGTCTCCACGAGGCGCGCGATCATGCGATCCGGCATCAGGAAGCGGAAGTCCAGCGATACGGGGTGGCCCCAGAGCTCGTCGCGGTGGACGGTCTCCTCGCCGACGTGAAACGCGATCAGCAGGAGCCCGCCGGGCGCCAGAACTCGCCGCACCTCGCGGAGGGTGGGCCCCATCTCGGCCTCGTCGATGTGGATGAGCGAGTAGAAGGCGACGAGACCTGCCAGCGCGCCGTCGGGCAGCTCGAGCGCGCGCATGTCACCGACGCGGAACTCGATCTCCGGCGAGAGCTTGCGGGCGCAGTCGATCATCCGCGGCGAGAGATCGATGCCGAGCGTCAGGACGCCCTGCTCGTGGAGATGGCGGGCCACGTGGCCCGGCCCGCAGCCCAGATCCGCGACGAGCCCGCGACCACGCACGTCCTCCGCGAAGCGGTTCAGCAGGTGCCGGTCGAGCGGCTTGCCGGCCAGCTCGCCGAAGATGCGCGCGGTGTAGGTTGCCGCGAGCTCGTCGTAGCTCTCGCGCGTGCGGGACGTGTCGTCACTCACGGGGCGGCGGCCAGCTCCAGCACGTGAGTGCAGCGGGCGTCGCCGGCGTGCCGGCGGAATCCCAGCGCCTCGTAGAGCCGCGCGGCCTCGGGATTCACGGTGCTGAGCCGGAGCGTGGCGAACGGGCCGTGGGCGGCCGCGATCACGGCGTCCAGGAGCTGTCGACCCACGCCGTGCCTCCGGTACGCGGTCAGCACGTAGAGGTGCCGCACCCGCCCGACGCGTGCCTCGCCCGCGTACGGGTCCACGTTCAGGCCGCAGACCCCGACCAGACGCCGGCCCCTGCGGGCACCGAGCAGGGCCTCGCCGGCGCGATCGAAGCGATTGACGCCGCTCTCCCATTCCTCGGCGAGCCGGCGCACGAAGCGAAGCCCCGCCGCCTCGCTCTCCGCGATCAGGGGCGCCAGGCGATCAGCCGGCAGCCCATCCAGCCGCTCGATGCGCACGCCCGGGCTCGTCACGACGGCCGGGCGAGCTCCGCCTCCAGGCGGTCGAAGTTCTGCGGGGTCGACAGGGACGCGCTCGCTCGATCCACGTGCGACCTGTACCATACCCGGCGGCCGCGGGGCTAGTCGGCAGGCCGCCCGCGAACGAACGCGCTACCCGCGAGCAGCACGCCGAGCACTCCGCTGAGCACGCATCCGATGTGGAGCGTGACGAGCGAGACGACGCCCTGCAGGGCGTTGGCGCCCGAGAACGGCGCGAGCGGCTCCATGTCCCCATGCATGATGCTGTCCAGGAAGACGTGGCTGTAAGTCCCCGCGAACGCGCCGACGACGGCGGCGAGCCACGAGATGCGTGGCGCGCCGCGCAGCCACGTCGCGAACACCGCCTTGGGGTCGGGGGTCCAGCGATCCAGAAGCGCCTGACAGATTGGTCGCCCCACCACGACCGACACCAGGGCGATGAGCGTCGCCCCGAGATACGTGTGGGAGAACCCGTGGAGGAGGACATCGTTCCGGATCACCCGCACGATCACCTCGATGTCCATCGCGGCCTGGCTGAAGGCGAAGACCATCAGGCTCACGTGCCGGCCAGCCACCGCCTTGGCCAGCAGCCCGGGACCGAGGTGGAACGGGGTAACCGGCATCGCGGCCGCGCGCCGGGCTCTAGCTCGCCCGGCCTAGTCTCGTGCCGCCCAAGTATCCGGCCCGTCCGCGCTGCACCGCAGGGCGAGCACCTTCCCCGTCGGCTCATGAACTGCGGCCCGGATCCGGCCGGAGGCGACCGAGGGGTTCGAGAACTCGAGCCAGACCGCTCCCTCCGGCAGATCGGCCGCCGCCTGCCGCATCGTGGGCTGCCCGAGCGCGCCGGCGACGACCGTCAGGTTGGACTCCGGCGGGATCGCCCGGCACGCGGTGAGCTTCTCCTCGCCGTTCGGGAGATTCCATCGCACGTACTCTCCCACCGCGGTGACCGCCGCCAGCGCGACCAGCAGGAGGGCTCCGACGACGAGCGCCGGCCGATTCACGCGGCGAGAGCGCGGCCGCGCCAGGCCAGCAAACGCCGGCCCGCATGGGTCAGCAGCACGTAGCCATAGCCGAACAGCAAAACCACGATCGAGTAGAAGAGGAGCACGTCGGCCCACGGCTCCGTGCTCGCGGTCCACCAGCGGACCAGGAGGAGGTAGACCGAGAACGGGAGAAGGAACAGGATCGGCGTGATCCACGACACCCGCCGGTACCGCGCCGCGGGCTCCCCGGCGAGCCACCAGAACAGCGCGGCCGCGAAGGGCACGTAGGCCGGCCACGCGACCCCCGAGACGTAGAGCAGGGTCGTCACCCGATCAATCAGGCCGATCGTCGGATCGTCACGGTAAAACAGGTGCGCGATGAACGGGAGCACCACCGGCAAGGTCGCGGCCCAGCGGTAGTACGTGACTTCCCTCATCGTTCCCTCACCTTGACACGCGCGGGCCCAAGGGCCGGCACGAAAAGCGCGGGAAGGCGCCCCGCAACTGGAACTCGAAACCGTATCTGAGAAATGGCGGTCAGGCTTTCAAGTCCGCAACGCAATCGGCAACGGGCCGTCAACGAATTCCGCCTGATAGCCAAGCCCGGGCAGGCGAAATAGCGGAGCGCAACGGCCTACGTTGAGCACGGTGCCAGGTAGTAACCGCCAAACGAGACGATGCTGGAGCCGCGGCAGCTCGGCATTCCCGCGCGGTGGAATCGCGTGGCG
>DATFUK010000625.1:0-8126 GCA_035260865.1 Candidatus Methylomirabilota bacterium
GAAGTCCTTGGACACAGGATAGTTTCCGCAGAAGAGCGGATGCCGCGTCGGGAAGTTCGGGAAGATCTGCCGGCTCGCGAACACCGGCGCCTCCAGCGCCTCGGCCAGCCGCACCGCCTCCTGCTGCGCGCCTTCCCGCCAGACGTCGTCGCCGAACATCAGCACCGGGCACTGCGCCTCGCCCAGCCGCTTGGCGATCGCCGCCACCGTCTGCGCCCGCGCCGGCCCCGGCCGCTCGATCTGGTACTTCGCGCCCTCGCCGACCGTCGCCTCGAGCCCTTCGGTGTGCAGCAGCTCCGCGCTGATCGAGAGGTACACCGGCCCGGTCGGCGGCGTGGTGGCCTCCCGCAGCGCGCGAATGGTCGCCACGCTGATGGCCTTGGGGTTCGTGTGCACCTGGTAGGCGCAGCGCGCCTCCTTGGTGATCGGCCGCATCGACTCGGCCTGGCTCAACCCGGGGAACGGGGCGAGGCCGCGGTAGTCCTGGAGCTCCGAGGCCCAGTCCCCCGCGATCACCAGCAGCGAGGAGCCCGCCACCTGGGCATTGAAGAGCTGCCCGGCGAGCTGGTAGGACCCGCCCATGACGTGCGCGATGACCACGCCGACCTTGCCGCTGACGCGGTGGTAGCCGTCGGCCATCGCGGCGACCAGGCCCTCGTGCTTGCCGACGACCAGACGGTTGTCTCCATCCTCGGCGATGGCGGCGAAGAGGCCGGTCTCCGCGGATCCCGGGTTGGTGAAGAGGTACTCCACGCCCGCGTCCTTGAGCGTCTGGAGAAGCAGCATGCCGCCGGTGCCGGTGATGGTCTTGCGCATGGTTGGCCTCCCCTGCCCTCTCCCCCGGGAGGGGGAGAGGGAGGAGCAAGGGACTAGTGAGCGGCGGCGGCCTCGGGCATCTTCTCCACCTTCAGCGTCGGATGCACCGCGGGGGAGTAGATCTCTAGAATTTCGAGGTCGTCGGTGCACTCGAGCTCGTTGTGGACGATGCCGGCGGGCTGGAGCACGCAGTCGCCGGGCCCGAAGGTGCGCTCGCCCTGGCCCTCGTAGACGAACTTGATCGTGCCCTTGAGCACGTAGAACATCTGGAAGTCGCACTCGTGCTTGTGGAGCCCCGTGGTGTGCAGGTCGTGGGTGTCGCCGCCCTGCTTCACCCGGACGATGTGGGCGCGCATCTTCCCGTGCGTCGCGTCGGCGATGCCGAGGTCGCGGTACTCCATGAAGCTGCGGAGGCCGGGCTGGTAGACGGCGTCCTTGGCGAGGTTCGCGCTGAACTTCTGCTTGGGCTCGTTCATGTCGGTCTCTCCTCTCTCGATCAGACGGTGCGCTGCAGGAAGCTCGTGGTCAGGGGCCACGTGAGGTCCGCGTAGTACGGCTGGAAGCCCGCGTTGTCCGGGTGACGGAAGCCGTGGTTGGCGTCGGAGAAGAAGTGCCACTCCACGAGCTTGCCATTGGCGATGAAGCTCTGCCAGAGCGGCCCCTGGATGGCGGGCGTCGCGATGTAATCAAGGCCCGCCGCGAAGACCAGCGAGGCGCACTGGAGCGTCTTGGCCAGGTGGAAGGCGTGCCGGGGCCGGTGCGAGGTCTCGGGCTCGTCGCGCACCGAGGGGTAGTACAGCACGATCGCCTTCACCGACGGGTGATCGGACGCGAACGGGATCAGCAGGCGCCCGCCCATGCAGTGGCCGATGCAGCCGGTCCGCGCCGGATCGGTGTGCAGGCGGTCGATCAGGTAGCGCCAGGCCTCGTCCATCTTGCCCAGGAACTCGTCGTCGCCGTGCTTGGCCTGCAGGTCGGCGCCCATGCCGATGTGGGTGGAGCCCGCGACGCCGAACATGTTGAAGAGATCGGGCGCCAGCACGTTGAAGCCGAGGCAGGCGAGGCGATACGCGTCGATCTTGTAGTCCGCGGTGACCCCGTGCGCGTGGTGGACCATCAGGACCCCGGGCCGCTGGCCGGGCGCGTCCGGATGCGCCACGTAGCCGGGGATGCCGTCCTGCTCCTGGGTGAGCATTCTCGCGACGACGTTCATGTCCGCTCCTTGATCGACACGCGCCAGTGGATCCGGTCTTCCTCCGGTGGATAGTCGCCCGCCGCCTTGTGGTACGAGCAGCGGTTGTCCCAGATCACGATGTCGCCCTTGCGCCAGTGGTGCGTGTAGCAACCGTCGGGCTGGATCATGCGCTCGGTCAGCTCGTCGATCAACGCGTCGCTCTCCGCCGGCTCGAGCCCCTCTATATGGAGGATCTTGCCCGGGTCGAAGTAGAGGCCCTTGCGGCCGGTCTCGGGATGCGTGCGGATGATCGGGTGGAAGACCGGCGTCCAGTCGCGGTCCTCCGCGTTGAGCAGGGCGGTGGCCTTCCTGCGGCCGCCGTAGGTGAAGGCGCCCTTGCGGCCCTCCAGGCGCTCTTTCAGCCGGGACGGCAGCGCGTCGTAGGCCGCGTACATGCTGGCGAAGTGAGTATCGCCGCCGCGGCTCGGCACCGCGAGGGCGAAGAGCTGGGTTGCCTTGAAAGGCTCGGCGTCGTAGGCGCCGTCGGTGTGCCAGCCCTCGGCGCCTCGCCGGTAGATCGCCAGGTCGAGCGCGCCGTCGGCGCCGAACTTGTTCACGCCGAGCAGCGTGACCTCCGGGCGGTCCGGGTGGCGCGTCATCTTCGACGGATGCGGGACGATCTGGCCGAAGCGGCGGCTATAGGTCACGAAGTCGTCGAGCTCGAGCTCCTGCCCCGTCACCACCGCCACGTTGTGATCGAGCCACGCGCGGTAGATCGTGGCGAAGCCCGCGTCGTCGATCCGCCGCACGTCCACTCCGGAGATCTCGACGCCGATCTGCGGGCCCAGCCGCCGCACCTCCATCACGACCTCCCGGCCAGCGCGGCCTTGACGCGATCGGCCCGGAACGGCACCGTGCGCAGGCGCACCCCGGTGGCGTCGAACACCGCGTTGGCGAGCGCGGCCCCCACCGGCGTGGACGCCGCTTCCCCTGCGCCGAGCGGCGGCTGGTCGAGCCGCTGGATCATCTCGAACTCGAGCTTCGGCACCTCCGGAAACGTGAGGATCGGGTAGGATGCCCAGTCCACCGTGATAACCCGGTCCCGATCGTAGATGACTTCCTCGTGGAGCGCGCGCGAGAGGGTCTGCAGGATGTTGCCCTCGAGCTGCGCCTGCACGCAGTCCGGATTGATCATGAGCCCGCAGTCCTGGGCCGCCACCACCCGGGTCACCCGGATGCGGCCGGTGGCCCGCTCCACCGCCACCTCCATGCCCATCGCCACGATCGTCTCCTCGTGCTTGTAGTGCACGTAGGCGAGCCCGCGGCCGATGAGCACCGCGGCCCGCCGATCTACCGGCTTTGGCGACGGCCGCGGCTGCCAGCCCATGCGCGCGGCCACGCGCTTCAGCACCTCGAGGCCGCGCGGATTGGAGAGGCGGCGGAGCCGGAACTCCAGCGGATCCACGCGGGCCAGCGCCGCGATCTCGTCGGTGAACGACTCCACCGCGAAGGTGTTGGCGATCTTGCCGGGCGCGCGCAGCGGCGAGGTGCGGAGCGGCGCGTCCTCGATCCAGTGCACCACCGCGTTCAGGTTCGGCATCGCGTAGGGCGGGTCGATGTTCTGGTAGATCAGGCCGGTGGCGCGGCCCGGCGTCTGCGGGAGGCCCGCCGCGTCCACGGCCAGCAGCGGGATGTTGGGAAGATTGGCGGTGGCGATGGGCAGCCACGCCTGCGTCTCCCACGCGGCGATCTCGCCGTCCTTGTCCACCGCCGCGCGCAGGTCCAGGAGCTGGGCCGGGCCCTTCGGATCGAGCCCGTGCTCCTCCTGCCGGCTCCACTGCACCCGGACCGGCCGACCCACCGCGCGGGAGAGCAGCGCGGCCTCCGCGGCCGCGTCGTCCGCCCCGTTGGCGCCGTAGGAACCGGCACCGTCCATGTAGATGACGCGCACCCGGTCTCGCTCCACGCCGAGTATCCGCGCGAACGTGTTCTGCAGCCCGTGCACGTTCTGCGACGCGCTCCACACCGTGACGCGGTCGGCCCGGACGTCGGCCACTCCGCAGGACGGCCCGATCGAGCCGTGGGTCTGCATGGGCCAGCGGTAGGAGGCCGCGAGCGTGCGCGTGCTCGCGGGCGGCGCGCTCAGGACTGCGAGGTCGCCGCGCTTGGCGACCTCCTGGTCGCGGACGACCCGGGTCGTCCGCATCGTGTCGAACTCCCGGGCGTGATCCGGCAGGCCCGTCCCGGCGCCCCACTGCGTCTTGAGCGCGCGGGCCGCGCGCACCGCGTCCCACTCGCGCTCGGCCAGCACCGCGAGGAAGCTCTGGATCCGCACCACCCGCGCCCCGCCGACTCCCGCGATCGACGATTCGTCCACCGATTGGAGCGTGGCGCCGAAGGCGGGGGGACGGATCACGCGGGCGTGCAGCATGTTCGGGAGCGTCAGGTCCTGGAGGTAGCGATGGTGCCCGGTCACCTTCTCGGGCACGTCGGGCCGCGGCAGCGACCTGCCGATGAACCGGAAGCGATCGTACGGCTTCAGCGGCGCGGCCGCGTCCACCTTGAGGCCGAACGCCCGATCGCCGATCAGCTCCCCGTAGGCGACCGAGCCGCTCCCGTCCTTCGCGCGCACCACCCCGTCCACCACCTCCAGGTCGGCGGCCGGACGACCCAGACGCGCGGCCGCCATGGACACGAGCGCCTGGCGCGCGGTCGCGGCGGCCCGGCGCATCTGCGTCCCGCCGCGGGCCACCCCGTAGCTGCCGCTGGTGCCGCCCTGGTTGGGCGTGAGTGCGGTGTCCCCCTCGATCATCGCGATGCGTTCGATCGGAACGTCGAGCTCCTCGCCGACGATCTGGCGCATCGCGATGCGCGACCCGGTGCCGAGGTCCACCCGGCCGACGAAGATGGTGACCTGGCCGTCCCCGTGCACCGCGATCATCGAGTCCACCGCGTCGGGCGCGAGCGACTTGCCCAGGAAGCGGTCGGCGTCGGGAATGGACTGCGCCCCCACCCGGCCGGGCCGGTCGAGGCCCAGGCCCACGATCAGCACGCCGCCCGCGGCGAGGCCGGTGGCGAGAAACGCCCGGCGCGAGACGCGCGCGGCCATCTCAGCGCCCTCCCGGGCTCGCGGCGGCCGCGCGGAGCACCGCGCGGATCACGCGCGCGTGGCTGCCGCAGCGGCAGAGGTTGCCGACCAGCGCCTCGCGTACCTGCTTCTCGCTGGGTCGCGGGGTCTGGGCGAGGAGGGCGCGCGCGCCCATCACCATGCCCGCGGTGCAGTAGCCGCACTGGGTGGCCTGCTCCGCGATGAACGCGGCCTGCAGCGGGTCCGGCCGCTCGGGCGACCCGAGACCTTCGATGGTCACCACGTCCTGGCCGACCACCGATCGCGCCGGCGCGATGCACGAGCGGACCGCGCGTCCGTTCACGAGGACGGTGCACGCCCCGCACTGGGCGAGGCCGCAGCCGAAGTGGGTGCCGGTCAGCCCGAGATCGCCCCGCAGCACGTACAGGAGCGGGATGTCCGGATCGTCCGACTCGACCTCCCGGCTCGCTCCGTTCACCTTGAGCGTCAGCTTGGCCATCAGACCACGCCCCGGGCGGTGGCGCGCGCGAGCCACTTCTGGTCCCGTGGCGAAGCGCGGCGCGCGAGGCGCCGGCGCACCAGGCGCAGGGCGTCGTCGTAGCGCGCGAGCTCGAGATAGCACGCGACCATGGTCTCCTCGAAGAGCTCCCACTGGGCGTGGCTCCCGCCGATGCGGTGCATCTCCTGCTCCACCGGCTCGAAATGGGCCAGGGCTCCCGCGTGGTCGCCCGCCGCGAAGGCGGCCGTCCCCTGCACCAACGGCAACACCACCCGCCCCGCGATCGGATTGCCCTTGGCGTCCTGATCCCGCAGGCCGTCCATCATCCTGGTCAGCGCCGCCTGGTCCCCGCAGGCCGCGTAGGCCAGCGCGGCGTGGCACTCGCCGAAGAGATAGCCGGGCCGCGAGACGCGCCCCGCGATGTCGGCGAGAGTCCGCCACGGCAGCGCGGCCGGGGTCGCCGCGTCGAGATGCACGCGCCAGAGCAGCGCGGTGCCGTCGGTCATGGTGGAGCGCGGGTTGCTCGCGGCCAGGATGTCGCGCTCGAAGATGGCAATCGCCTCCGGGTAGCGGCCCTCGTGCAGGGCGAACATCCCCTGGTGCCAGGCGAGGTGGCAGTGGAAGTGGGCGCGCCGGTCGTAGCCGGCCATCCAGTCGGCCAGGAACGCGGAGCCCGCCTCGATGTCGAGCGTCTCGAAGGCGATGTGGGCCAGGTTGTGGGCCGCGCTCGCGTTGCGCGGGTACTGATCGAGCGACGCCTGGGACAGCCGGCGCGACTCGTCGAAGCGGTCCACCTCGTGATAGGTGAAGGCGAGTGCGGACTGGAACCACCAGTCGTCACCGTAGGCGGGGGCGAGGCGCTCCAGGAAGGCCACGCGATGCGCCTCGCGGTCGCTCCGCCCGGCCAGCGCGATCGCGCTGCTCGCCTGGTTCACCAGCATCGCGTCGCGCGGGAACTCCTTCACGTGCTCGTCCGCCAGCGCGAGGCCGCGCGCGGTCTCGCCCGCGATGAAGGCGCTTACCGCCTCGACGTGCTGCCGCTCGCGCCGGGTGGCACCGTCCACGGTCTCGCGGGCGCGCGCGGTGGCGGCGCGTGCGGTCGCCCCGTCGCCCTGCACGGCGGCGAGGAGCGCGAGCCCCACGTGGGCCAGGGCGAGCCGCTCGTCGGCGGTGAGCGCGGCCGCGAAGCGCTCCTCGGCGCCGGGGCCGTAGGCGAGCAGGTCGTCCATGCCCTCCTGGAAGCGATCGAAGGCGGTGGACGACGACGTGGTGACGGGCAGGCCGTAGCGGTCGGTGGAGGGCATGGGTCTCAGGTTAGCAGGGCCAGGGGCTCCTCGATCAAGTCCGCGAGCGCGCCCAGGAACTGCGCGCCGCGGGCGCCGTCGAGGGCCCGGTGGTCGCAAGAGAGGGTCAAGGTCATGGTCGGCTGCACCGCCGGCTGCCCGTTCACGGGCACGACGCGGTCGGCGATGCGGCCGACGGCCAGGATCGCGGCTTGCGGCGGATTGACGATGGCGCTGAAGGCGTCCACGCCGAACATGCCGAGGTTGCTGATCGTGAAGACACCGCCCTGGACGTCGGCCGGGCGCAGCTTGCCCGCCTGGGCGCGGGCCACCAGGTCCTCGCGGCGCGCCGCGATGTCCTTGAGGCCGAGCGTGTCGGCATGGGCGATGACCGGCACCACGAGGCCGTCCTCGAGCGCGACCGCGAGGCCAATATTGATCTCGGTGTGCCGCTCGAGCGAGCCGTCCTTCCACGAGACGTTCACGCGCGGGTGCTGCGCCAGCGTGGCGGCCACCAGTTTCACGAGCAGGTCCGAGTACGTGACGTGCGCCCCGGTCTGCTTGCGCGCCGTCCCGAGCCAGGCCTGAAGCCGCGCCACGTTGACCTCCCGCACCAGGTAGAAGTGCGGCGCGCTCTTCCACGACGCGGTCATCCGCTCCGCCATGATCCGCCACACCGTCCCCACACCCTCTCCCCTCTGGGGAGAGGGCAGGGTGAGGGGCCCGGTGGTGAGGGGCGTGCTTGAGGGTGGAGCACCACCCGGCGCCACCGGAACGTCCACGGTAAGTACGGCGCCCCCCGGCCCCGACCCGCGCAGCGCGGCCAGCTCGACGCCGCGCTCTGCCGCGAGCCGTCGCGCCTTCGGCGACGCCGCGACGAGCCGTCCCCCCGGCGCGCCATTGGTCGGCGCCGCCTTCCGGCTCTCCACGAACGCGAGCACGTCGGCCTTCTCGATCTTGCCGCTCGCGGACTTGATGCGCGCGAGGTCCACGCCGTGCTCCTCGGCAATCCGGCGGGCGAGCGGGGAAGCCTTGATCGCCTCGGCACGGGAACCCTCGGCGCGAGCCCCCGCAACTTTGAGCCCCTCACCCTGCCCTCTCCCCTGAGGGGCGAGGGTGGAGGCCGCGGGCGCGGCGCCGGGCTCGGCGATGAGGGCGATGGTCTGGCCGACCGGGATGACGTCGCCTTCCTGCGCGGTGACGTTGCTGAGCACGCCGGAGGCGGGGGACTCGATCTCCACCGTGACCTTGTCGGTCTCGATCTCG
>DATFUK010000626.1:0-7141 GCA_035260865.1 Candidatus Methylomirabilota bacterium
ACGCCTCGACGCGGTCGCGGTCATGAAACAGACCCGGCCGGACGTGGTGATCATGGCGCCGAGCCTGTCCGGGACGCGCGAGCCCGCGCTGATGCCCCGCATCACCGCCGAGGTCGACTGTCCGGCGGTCCTGTTCACGCGGGACACCGACCAGACCGTGGTCAAGCAGGCCAATCGCGCCGGGGTGATGGGCTTCATGCTCAAACCGCTGCGCGCGGCCGAGGTCGGGCCGACACTCGACCTGGCCCTCGCCCGGTTCCGCGAGATCCGCCGGCTGCAGCAGGCGCGCGCCGAGCGGCCGATCGTGGATCAGGCCAAGGGCAAACTGATGAGCGACCGCCATCTCAGCGAAGCGGAGGCCTTCCGCTGGCTGCGGCGGCACGCGATGGATTCACGCCAGCGCCTGGGCGACGTGGCGCGCGAGGTACTCGCCGGGGAAGCCGCGTTCTTGGCGGTCCCGGAAGGCGCGCGATGACGCGTCGCGCCTGTCAGCCGACCTGGAAGGGTTTACACGATCGGCGAGGAAATTCCTACTCGGTCGGGATGGTTCGTCGAGCCGATACCACCTGGGGCTTATGCGGAGGCAACTTGGGAGTGATTGGGTGACACGCCGGCTGGCATGAGCGATGCAGTTTCAGATTCGAAGGGGGTGACAGCCATGGAAATCATCGTGGTGGCGACGATGCTGCTCGTGGTCGTGCTGCTCGGGGTCGCTGTCAAGCTCTACGACCTCAAGCGCAAGCGTGAGGATGAGGCGGTCGCGGCGCAGGCCAGGATCTCGGACGCGTTGCTGATGGACGCAAACCTGGCGGGCCTGCCGTTGACGCCGACCGCGCACCTGCCGCTCTGGAGGGGCACGCCGCTCGTGATCGAGATCAGGGGCGCGGTGCCGAGACCGGAGCTGCGCGACGCGGCGGTGGACGTGGCAAAGCGGGAGATCGCGCGCAGCCGCTCCGACTTCCAGATCGACGACCGGATCGCGGTGGACCCGGCCGCCCTCGGGCACGCGGCCTAGGACATGCGTCGGCGCCTCGTCCGGTATCTCCCCGTGTGGTATCTCGGTATCCTTGTCCTCGCGGGGCTCGTGGTCTGGGCCCCGGCGCCAGCCCGCGCCGGGGCTCCAACCGACCAGCTGAAGGCCTCGGTCGAGCAGATCGTCAAGGTGCTCGAGAATCCGGGGCTGCGGTCCGAAGCTCGGAGCCAGGAGCGGCGAGCGGCCATCCGCAAGGAGGCCGAGGGCGTCTTCGACTTCACCGAGACCGCCAAGCGCGCCCTCGGCCGGCACTGGCAGGCCCTGGCCGAGAAGGACCGTCAGGAGTTCACCTCGCTGTTCACCGACCTGATCGAGCGGGCCTACATCTCCAAGATCGAGCGGTACAGCGGGGAGCGTATCGCGTACGCGGGTGAGGCGGTGGACGGCGGCCTCGCCACCGTTCGGACCCGCTTCGTGACCAAGCAGGGCACCGAGGTCCCGGTCGACTATCGGATGCAGCAGCGGGGAGACCGCTGGCTCGTGTACGATGTCTCGGTCGAGGGTGTGAGCTTGATCAACAACTACCGGACGCAGTTCGACAAGATCATCCAGACCTCCTCGTACGCCGAGCTGGTCCGGAAGATGAAAGCGGCGGAGCTCACCGCGCCGGCCTCTCCGCGGTCGTGAGCGCGCGCGGCTCACGCTCCCGGCTCGGCCCGCTCCTCGTCCTGGCCGCTTTCGCGGTGGCAGGTCTGGCGGCAATGGGGGCGGGTGCGGCGCCGGCGGGGGAGCGTCGCGCGGGCACGGTGCTCGCGCTGGACCCCCAGGCGCGCACCCTGACCCTCGACGAGTTCGGGGCCAATGCCGAGCGGCGCGCCCTGCGGGTGCAGGTGCCGCGCGAGGCGCTGGTGCTGCTGTCGCAGCGCAACCAGGCCGGGCGCGACGTGAAGGACAGCTTCCGGGACAGCGCGATCACGCTCGCGGACGTGCGCGTGGGCGACTTCGTCGTGATCGAGATGTCTGACGACCCGGAAGTGGCGCGGCTCGTGATGATCACCCTCCGGAGGGGTGCCGGCTCCTAGTGCGGGGCGAGACGGTCTGATGGCCGACGTCTGGGAAGGCCGGTTCCGGGGCCTTCGTCGGTGGACTCTTCTCGCGGGTGTGCTGCTGGCGATCACGGTGCTGGTCGGTGGCGGCCTCGCCATCTATTCGGCGCGCGCCCTCTCGCGGTTCGAGCGGCTGGAAGCGCGCCGCTCGACCGTTCTCTACGCGGCGCCGCCCGTCCTCCGGCCGGGTGTCAACGTGAGCGCGCTCGATCTGGCGGGGATCCTGGGCCGCCAGGGCTATCGCGAGACCCGCAACGCGGGCGCGTCCGGCCAGTTCTCCCGGTCGGAGAGCGCGTGGGAGATCAACGTGTCCGGCGCGCCCCGCGTCACGCTGACCGTCTCGGGCGGGCGCATCACCGGGCTCCAGCAGGGCGACACCGCGGTCCAGAGCGTGGCGCTGCCCCCCGAGCTGCTGGCCAGCGCCGGCGCGGACATGGGCGAGAACATCCGCCCGGTGCGCCTGCCGGATGTTCCGCAGCTGCTGCGCGACGCGGTCCTGGTCACCGAGGACGTGCGCTTCTACGAGCACGGGGGCGTGGACCCCCGCGGCATCGTGCGCGCGCTGTGGGCCAATGTCCGGAAGGGCCGGGTCGCCGAGGGTGGGAGCACCATCACCCAGCAGCTCGTCAAGAGCCGACTGCTCAACCCGGAGCGCACGCTCGCCCGCAAGATCAACGAGGCGCTCCTCTCGACCGCGCTCGAGTGGCGCTATAGCAAGGACCAGATACTCGAGGCCTACCTCAACGAGATCTATCTCGGGCAGTCGGGCGGGTCGGCGGTGCGGGGGGTCGGCGCGGCCTCGCGCGCCTACTTCGGCAAGGAAGTCCACCAGCTCGCGCTGCCGGAAGCCGCGCTGCTCGCGGGGATGATCCGCGGCCCCAACAACTACTCGCCGGTCGCCAATCCCGACCGGGCGCGCGAGCGGCGCGACGTGGTGCTGACCCGCATGCGTGACCTCGGCAAGATCTCGGAGGCCGACTACCGGCGCGCCCGCAAGGAGCCGGTGCGCGCGAGAACGGCTCCGGCGAACGGGCTGATGGCGCCCTACTTCGTCGACTACGTACGCGCCGAGCTCGAGCGCAACGGAGACATCGACCTCGCCGACCTGCACGGGGTGCGCGTGTACACCACGCTCGATCCGGTGCTGCAGCGTCTGGCCGAGACCGCGGTGGTGAAGGGCATGGACCGGCTCGAGACGCTGCGCCCGCGGCTGCGCCGCAAGAGCCCGGAGGAGCGCCTGCAGGTCGCGATGATCGTGCTCGATCCCGCCACCGGACAGGTCCGCGCGCTCGTGGGCGGCCGCGACTACCGGGCGAGCCAGTTCAACCGGGCGGTTCTCGCCCGCCGCCAGCCGGGCAGCGCGTTCAAGCCGTTCGTGTACCTGGCCGCGCTCACGCCGCGGAAGGAGGGGGCCCTCTTCACGGCCGCGTCGCTGATCGAGGACGCGCCGATCACGGTGATGGTGGACGGCAAGCCGTGGACGCCCAAGAACTACGACGACCGCTACGAAGGCCGGGTCACGGTGCGCCGGGCGCTCGAAGGCTCGCTGAACACCGCGACGGTGCGGGTCGCCCAGGCGGTGGGCCTGCCCGTGGTCATCGAGACCGCGCGGACTCTCGGGATGGAGGTGGAGCTCAAGCCGGTTCCCGCGCTCACCCTGGGCGTGTTCGAGATCACCCCGCTGGCGCTCGCCCGCGCCTACCTGCCGCTGGCCAACGGGGGCCTGGTGCCGAGCGGCGGCGGGGTCGTGGAGACGGTGGCCGACGAGGGCGGGCGCGCGCTCTGGAGCGCCAGCCGCGAGGCGCGTCCGGTGATCGGGGCGCCGGAGGCCTACGTGGTCACCTCGCTGCTCGAGGGTGTGATCAACGCGGGAACCGCCGCCTCCGCGCGGGCGGCCGGGGTGTCGGGCGCGGTGGCCGGCAAGACGGGGACGACCAACGAGGGCCGCGACGCCTGGTTCGTCGGTTACTCGCCGAACCTGCTCGCGCTGGTCTGGGTAGGCTTCGACGACGGCACGCCGGCGGGGCTATCCGGGGCGGAGGGCGCCCTGCCGATCTGGTCCGACTTCATGCGGCAGGCGCTTGACATCTATCCGGGCGGCGCCTTCTCCGAGCCGGCCGGAGTCACCCACGCGAAGGTGGACGTGACGACCGGCCGTCGCGCCACCGCGTTCTGCCCGCTCGTCGCCACCGAGGTATTCCTGGCCGGCACGGAGCCGCCGGCCTGCGAGGAGCACGGGGGCAGCATCACGGAGCAGGTCGAGCGCTGGTGGGACAAGGTCCGGGGCTGGTTCGGGAAGTGAGGCGGTAGAGCGAGACGCCGCTAGATCGCGAGCACGCGACCGAAGCGACGCAGGCGGTCCTGGATGTCCCCCATGAAGAGAAACGCCAGGCCGTCGGAATCCTGTCGCCACACCAGGGCCGGCACGTTGAAGGGCGACCCGTCGGGCGGCCGGAAACGGAGTTGAGCCGGGGTCCCGATGTCGATTCGCTCCTTGGGCCTCACCTTGGCCCCCCGGGCCGAGATGTCCACGGTCTGAAGGAGGAAGCGGCGCTTCCCGGCCTCCACCACGACGAGCCAGGAGACGTCGGTGCGCGGATGGCGGCGGCGATCGGCTGCCTGTTTCGTGGTGATCATGTGGGGGGTATGAGCAACCTGCGTGCCTCGGACGGACGGGCCGTAAATCGGGCACTTGGGCTCGTGTCAGCCGCATGGCGGACCGTCAAGTCCGTGTCGTGACGCTGACAGTGTTCGCCCGCTGCCAAAGCGTGTACAGTCGGGGCCCATGAGCGCGGCCACGGCCGAGGTGGTGATCTGCGGGGCGGGGATGGCCGGGGTCGCCACCGCCTATCATCTGGCGGTCCGCCGCGGCATCGCGGGCATCGTGCTGGTGGACGAGCGCCCGGCGCTGTCGCTGACCAGCGACAAGTCCGCCGAGTCCTACCGGAACTGGTGGCCGGGGCCGGGCGACACGATGGTGTCCCTCATGAACCGCAGCATCGACCTGATGGAAGACCTCGCGCGCGAGAGCGGCAACGTCTTCCTGATGAATCGACGCGGCTATCTCTTCGCCACCGCCCAGCCCGAGCAGATCGATCGCTACCTGCGCGCCGCCGAGGAAGCGGCCGGCTTCGGGGCGGGACCGGTTCGCGTGCACCGCTCGCCCGCGGACACCTACCAACCCGCGCCCGCGACCGGCTATGAGAAGCAGCCCATCGGCACGGACGTCATCACCGACGCGAGCCTGATTCGCCGACACTTCCCGTACCTGGCCCAGGACACGGTGGCGCTGCTGCACGCGCGGCGGTGCGGCTGGTTCAGCGGCCAGCAGCTCGGGATGTACATGCTCGAGCGGGCGCGCGACAAGGGGGTGCGGCTCATCGAGGGGCGCGTGGAGCGCGTGGAGACGGCGGGAGGGAGGGTCACCGGCGTGACGGTGAGCGGGCGCGACGGCACCCGCACGATCGGCACGGGACGCTTCGTGAACGCGGCGGGTCCCTTCGTCAAGGACGTGGGACGCCTGCTCGGCGTCGAGCTGCCCGTGTTCTGCGAGCGGCACGCCAAGGTCGCGTTCCACGACACGCTGGGGGTGGTGCCGCGGCACGCGCCGATGATGATCTGGACGGATCCGGTGCGGCTGCCGTGGGCGGACGACGAGCGCGCGGAACTCGGGGAGAGCGAGGCGCTCCGGCACCTGCTGGAGGAGATGCCCGCCGGCGTGCACGGACGGCCCGAGGGCGGCGGGGACAGCCCGATCATGCTCGGGGTGTGGACCTACCATGCCGAGCCGATGGAGGCGCGCTTCCCCATCGAGTTCGATCCGGCCCACGCGGAGATCGTGCTGCGCGGACTGACGCGCCCGCTGCCCGGGCTCGCGGCCTATCTCTCGCGGCTCCCGAACTGCTTCGTGGACGGGGGCTACTACACCAAGACGCAGGAGAACCGCTTCCTGTCGTGCCCGCTGCCGATCGAGGGCGCGTACGTCCTGGGCGGCCTCTCCGGCTACGGGATGATGTCGTCCAACGGGGCCGCCGATCTGCTCGCCGACTACATCGCGGAGCGGCCGCTGCCCCACTACGCGCCCGCGTTCCACCTCGATCGCTACAAGGACCCCGCCTACCAGAAGCTCCTCGACAACTGGGGCGATTCGGGCCAGCTCTGAGCGGGGCCGGCCTCATCGGCCCCCGGCTACCAGTACTGCATCGCGTCTCTCAGGATCAGGTCGAGCTCGGCCGCGCCCACGTGGCGGGGCGCGCCGGACAGGAGCCGCGGCTGGCGCAGGGTGCCCTCGATCAGCGCGGGGAGATCGCGCTCGGTGTAGCCGATCGCGGTGAGCCCGTTGGGGATCCCGATGTCGCGCATGATCGACAGCAGCGCCTGGGGCAGGGCCTCGCGCCGCTCGGCCTCGTTGAGATCGGCCACCGGCCACCCCAGCAGCTCGGCCGCGCGCAGGTGGCGCTCGGGCGCGCTGGTATAGGTGAAGCGGAAGGCGGCGGGCGCGGTGAGGATCACCGACATGCCGTGCGGGACGAGCGGGTGCCGGGTGCGGTAGCCGCTCGGCACGTAGTCGCGCACCAGGCCCGCGATCGGGTACGCCACCGCGTGGGGGACGTGCACCCCGGCGTTGCCGAAGCCGATGCCCGCGTAGTTGGCGGCCAGGGCCAGGTGCAGGCGCGCCTCGACGTCGAGGCCGTTGAGCACGGCGCGCCGCAGGTAGCGGGCCGCGTACTCCATCGCCTTCTCGCACCAGATGTCGCTGGCCGGATTCGCGCCGATGTACGCGGGGCGGTCGGGGGGATGATGCTTGGCGCGCGCGTTGTACGGGCGCGTGGTGTAGGACTCGATCGCGTGGGTCAGGATGTCGGCGCCCGCCGCCGCGGTCACCTCGGGCGGGGCGGTGAGCGTGTTGAGCGGGTCCACGATGCCCAGCGCGGGACGCAGGAGCCGGTGCGAGACGCCCGCCTTCACGTTCTGATCCACGATGTGGGTGACCGCCACCGCGGTCGTCTCGCTGCCGGTGCCGGCGGTGGTGGGCACCGCGATCAGGGGGCGCACCGGGCCC
>DATFUK010000627.1:0-7597 GCA_035260865.1 Candidatus Methylomirabilota bacterium
GGCTGGCGATGGTGCCGTCGTCGACCACCGTGACCAGCTCCGAGGCCACCGGCTGGCCGAGCCGCCCGGAGAAGGCGGAGGTCTTCTTGCGGTTGAAGTCGCCCTCGAGCCCGTGCCCCACCGCCTCGTGGAGCAGGATGCCGGGCCAGCCCGGTCCCAGCACCACCGTCATCTCGCCCGCGGGTGCGTCCACCGCGTCGAGCTTCATGAGGGCCTGGCGCACCGCCTCGCCGGTGAAGCGCTTCCAGCGGTCCTGCTCGAGGAAGAAGTCGAAGGCGACGCGTCCGCCGCCGCCGAAGCTGCCGATCTCGCGCTTGGCCCCGTCCTCCACGATCACCGTGACGTTGAGCCGGGTGAGCGGGCGCACGTCGCCGACCGTCCAACCCGACGGCGTCGCGATCATCACTACCACTTCCTCGCTGCCCAGGGTCGCGATGACCTGGCGTACGCGCGGATCGAGGGCGCGGGCCTCCGCGTCCATCCGGCCCAGCAGCTTGAGCTTGCGGTCCAGGTCGGCGGAGGTGGGGGGCTCGGCCAGCGTGTAGAGATCGTGCGGCGGGCCGTCCCCGCCCACCGCCACCACCGCCGAGGTCGAGGCGCGGTCCGCGATCGCTCGCGCCTGGCGCGCGGCTTCCTCGAGATTCGGCAACGCCAGGTCGTCGGTGTGGGCGTAGCCGGTGCGCTCGCCGGACTGGGCGCGGAGGCCGGCTCCCTGGCTCACGTGGCGGGCCGCCTTCTTCACCGAGCCCTCCTCCAGGACCAGCTCCTCGCTGATCCGGTACTCCAGGAAGAGGTCCGCGTGGTCCACGCGGCCGGCCAGGGTCGAGCCGAGCAGCCGCTCCATGGTCCCCGCGTTGAGGCCGAACCGGTCCGCGAAAAAACGCTCGGGGCGCGCTAGCATTGCCGTCTCCTTGGAGGTCTCAAAGGGGCTTCATCCTAGCATCGGCTCCGGGAGGGACCCCCATGTTTAGTGCTACTCCTTCTCGCGTGCAACGTCGAGTACGACTGTTTCGATTATCTCAGATGTGTCCACGTTTTGTGCGTGCGGGCCTCGGACGCGAGTCGAGATCAGTCGCGCGCGTCGAGGGCGTCCTGCACCAGCTCGTGCAGGCGCCTCAACCCGATCAGGAGCGACGGGCCCGGGCTCAGGATGTCGGCGCCATCCATCTCGTGGATGCGGCCGCCCCGCACCGCGCTGATCCGCTCCCAACCCGGGCGCGCCGCGATCGCGGCGAGATCGGCCGGCTTGCCGCACCAGGACGCGACGATCACCTGGGGATCCCGCCGGGCGACCTCGGCCGGATCCACCACCCGCTCGCGCGCGCTCTTGCGGTCGCGGAGGTCGGCGAACACGTCGCGCCCGCCCGCCGCCTCGATCAGCTCGGAGACCCAGCGGATGCCCGCGATGAGCGGCTCGTGCCACTCCTCGAAGTAGACCCGCGGCCGATCCGGCCACACCCGTGAGAACTCCCGCACCTGGGTGATCTCGTCACGCATGTCGAGGACGAGGTCGCGCGCCGCGGGCTCCGCCCCGAGCAGGCCCCCCACCGTGAGGATCGTCTGCATGACCTCCTCGACCGAGCGCGGGTTGGCGCAGAACACCGGCAGCCCCGCCCGGATCAGCTCCGCGCTCACGTCGGCCTGCAGATCGGAGAACGCGAGGATCAGGTCGGGCTGGAGATCGAGGATGCGGTCCACTCGAAAGGTCGTGAAGCCGCCGACCCGCGGCTTGGTCGCGGCCTCCGCGGGCCGCCGCGCGGTGCCCGGCACGCCCACCACCCGGTCGCCCGCACCGAGCGCGTAGCAGATCTCGACGTGCTCCGCGCTCAGGCAGACGATGCGGCGCGGGAACTCGACCGGGGACTTGCCGTACATGAAGCCCTCCCCTCACCCTGCCCTCTCCCCTGAGGGGAGAGGGGGCTGAGGTCAGTTTTCCTTTGACCCGTCGTAGAGCTCGGTCTTCGCGGTGCCGCGCTGGAAGGAGAGGTACTCCTCCTTGGTCATGCGCGGCTTCCAGGCCTTGAGGATATCGCGCGCGGCGCCCGCGTCGTCCCAGAGCATGTCCACCGCCATCAGCGCGAGCTGCTTGGCCGGCTCCACGTAGGCGAGGTTCGGATCGGCGATCGCGTAGTCGGCCCCGTGCCCGCCGCCGGTGGCTCCGCCCATGTACGGATGCAGGGTGGGCATCACGTGCGAGATATCGCCCATGTCGGTCGAGCCGCTGCGGTGGCCGGACTCGGTGACCTGGTCGACGCCCAGCAGCGCCCCCGCGTTGACCTTGAACTGCTCGGCCATGCCCAGGTGGTTGAAGAGCGGCAGGTAGCCGGGCAGCGTCTCGATCTCCACCTGGGCGCCGAGCGCGAGGGCCCCCGCGCGCAGCGCGCGGTCCACCCGGCGGTTGGCCTCCAGGATCGCCTCCACCGTCTTGCCGCGGACGTAGGTCTCGAGGCGCACCTCACCCGGGATCACGTTCACCTGGCTGCCCCCGTGGGTGATGATTGGGTGCACGCGGATGGAGTCCTCGTCGCGGAACGTCTCCCGCAGCGCGTTGATCGCGGAGAGGCCGATGTTGGCCGCGTAGAGCGCGTTGACCCCCATGTGCGGGGCGCCGCCCGCGTGGGAGGCGCGCCCGATGTAGCGCACCGTCTTCACGAGGCAGCCGTTGTTGGAGGCGGCCACTCCCGCCTTCCTCATGTCGGGCTGGGACGTGGTGTGGATCATCATCGCCATGTCCACGTCGTCGAAGTGGCCGAGGCGGAGCAGCTCGGGCTTGCCGCCCAGGAACTCGAGACGGCCCGCGCGCGCCTGCTGCACCCGCCACTCGACGTCGCCGTATTCCTCCGCGGGCACCGCGAAGAACACCACGCGGCCGGCCAGGTGCTCGAAGGCGCGCGCCTCGCAGAGGCCCATGGCGGCGCCCAGGAGCCCCGCCATCTGGGCATTGTGGCCGCAGGCGTGCGCGGCGCCGGTCTCCGGATCGGCGATCGGATGTCCCGCGACCACCAGGCCGTCCAGCTCGCCCAGCAGCGCGAAGGTCGGGCCGTCCTTGACGCCCGCGGCCTCGGCCCGCACGCCGGTGAGCGCGAGGCCGCCGCGCGGCTTGAGCCCGAGCTCGCCGAGGGTCTCCTCGGCCAGGCGCGCGGTCTTGAACTCCTTGAAGCCGAGCTCGGGCTGGCGGCGGATGCGTTCGCCCAGACCGATGATGCGCTCGCGGTTGCGATCGATCGCCTGGCACACCGAATCCTTAAGCTCTTTCTTAGTCGTCATTGGGTTTTTGCTCCGCGTTGAGGTTTGGCCTCTTCGCCCCCTACGGGGCTCATCGGGGCGCCTTGGCTACCGTGCAAAACGCGCGGGGAGAAACGGAGTGATCGACTCGGGAGTTTCGCCGTCGACGATGCAGCGGGTCAGCAGCGCCGCGGTGATGGGCGCCATGAGGATGCCGTTGCGATAGTGCGCGGTGGCCGCGAAGAGACCGGCCACGTCGGGCCAGGGTCCGAGCACCGGCTGGCCGTCCGGGACCCAGGGCCGGAAGCCGCACCAGGAGCGGGTGACCGACCGGCGGCCGATCTCGGGGACCAGGGCCACCGCGTCGGCGATGAGCGAGCCGAGGCCGTCGGGCGTGACCGCGCGCAGGAAGCCCGCGTGCTCCACGGTGGCCCCGATGAGGATCTCCCCCGAGGGCCGCGGCACCACGTAGATCTCCTCGCCGTGCATGGCGTGGGTGATCAGCGGCGGAACATTGCTCACCGCCAGCATCTGGCCGCGCACCGGCGCCACCGGCAGCCGGAGGCCGATGGAGGTGGCCAGCGCGCCCGACCAGGCGCCCGCCGCGAGCAACACCGCGTCGGCGTGGATCGCCTCGTCGCCCACGAGGACCCCGCGGGCCCGCCCACCGTCGATCAGGATGCGGCTCACCTCGGCGCCGGTGCGCACCGTGACGCCCAGGGCCGCGGCGGCCGCCGCGTACGCGGTCACCAGGCGCTGGTTATTCACCCAGTGATCGCCGCGGACGAACCGGGCCGCGCTCACGTCCTTGGAGAGCGCCGGCTCGAGCGCGCGCAGGTCGCTCCCCTCCACCACCTCGATACCGAACTCGTTGGCCAGCGGCCAGGTCTGGCGGAGGCGGGCCGCCTCGATCTCCTGCGGCGTGTGGAGCGGGTAGAGCGTGCCCGCGGTCATGTGCTCGACGTCCACGCCGGTGAGCTCCCGGAGATCGGAGGCCACGCGGGGGTAGAGGCGCCAGCTCTCGATGGCCAGCCGATGGAAGGGGCCGGGCTCCGGCGACGGACCCAGCGGGGCCAGCAGGCCCGCCGCCGCGCTCGAGGCCTCGGCCCCCGGGCTCGCGCGCTCGAGCAGGGTGACGCGGCAGCCGCGCCGGGCCAGATCCGCCGCGGTGGCGCACCCGATGACGCCGCCGCCGATCACCGCGACCGAGGGCGCGGCCATCACGCTCTCCCCAGCGCGTCGAGAAACGCCTTCGTGGCGTCGGCCGGCCGCGGGGCCCCGTAGATCGCGCCGATCACCGCGACGCCCGCGGCGCCGGCCGCGAGCACGTCGGTCACACGCTCGGGAGTGAGCCCGCCCACCGCCAGGACCGGGCGATCCACCGCGCGGGTGACCGCCTCGAGCGCGGCGAGGCCCTGCGGCGGACCGTAGCGCCGCTTGGACGCGGTGTCGTAGACCGGTCCGAAGACGATGAAGTCGGCGCCCTCGGCGGCGGCGCCCCGCGCCTCCGCCTCCGAGTGCACGGAGGCGCCCACGAGAAAGCCGGCCGGCGTGATCCCGCGAAGGGCGGCCACCGGCAGCGAAGAATGGGTGCGCTGGACGCCGTCGGCCGAGGCGGCGAGCGCCACATCCGCCCGGTCGTTCACGATGAGGCGCGCGCGGTGACGCTGGGTGGCCTCACGGAGGGTGTCGGCCAGCGTGAGCAGCTCGCGCGGCTCGAGATCCTTCTCGCGAAGCTGCACCGCGCGCAGGCCCGCGGCCAGGCATTCCTCCACCACGTCGGCGGGCGGCCGGGGCGCCGCCGCGCGGTCGGTGATCAGGTAGAGGGAGAAGCCTAGCTGGTCCACTCGGGCACGCCCTCCAGCGGGGAGGACGCGGTGGCGTAGAGCTTCTTGCCGATCCGCCCGGCCTTGAAGGCGAGGCGGCCGGCCTCGATGGCCAGGCGCATGGCGGTGGCCATGGCCACCGGATCCTTGGCGGACGCGATGGCGGTGTTCATCAGCACGCCGTCGCAGCCCAGCTCCATGGCGATGGCCGCGTCGGAGGCCGTGCCCACTCCCGCGTCGACGAGCACGGGAACCGTGACCGCCTCCAGGATCAGCTTGATGTTGTACGGGTTGCGGATGCCGAGGCCGGAGCCGATCGGGGCGCCCAGCGGCATGACCGCGGCCGCGCCGGCGTCCTCCAGCTTCTTGGCCATGACCGGGTCGTCGTTGGTGTAGGGCAGCACCGTAAAGCCCTCGCGGGAGAGCGTGCGGGTCGCCTCGAGCAGGCCGATGACGTCGGGGAACAGGGTGCGCGAGTCCCCGATGACCTCGAGCTTCACCAGGGTACCGAGGCCCGCCTCGCGGGCCAGGTAGCAGGTCCGGATGGCCTCGTCGGCGGTGTAGCAGCCCGCGGTGTTCGGCAGCAGCGTGTACTTCTTCGGGTCCACGAAGTCGAGAAGCGATTCCCCCTGCCCCGGCAGGCTCACCCGTCGCACCGCGACCGTGACGATCTCGGCGCCCGAGGCCTCGATGGCCTCGCGCATGTTCTCGAACGACGGATACTTTCCCGTCCCGACGATCAGACGCGACTTGAACTCTTTTCCGCCCAGCCAGAGTGATGTGTCGTACATGGTTCCTTGCCTCCCTTACCTGTTACTTCTTCACGGCTTTATGTATCCGCTCGGCTCGCCTTCGGCTGCGCCTCGCCAGGCCACTGCATTACATATCCGCTCGGCTCGCCTTCGGCTGCGCCTCGCCAGGCCACTGCGCTCAACCGTTAGCCGCCCCCCATTGGATGGACGATCTCGACCTTGTCGCCGTCCGTGAGGAGGGTCTCGGCGTAGCGGGCGCGCTGGGTGACCTCGCGGTTCAGGGCCACCGCGGTGAACTCCCGGCGGACCTTCAACGTGGCGAGCAGGCCCTCGACGCTGAGCCCCTCGGGTAGCTCCATCGGCTTGCCGTTCACGGTGACCGTCATGAAAAAACCGCACACCTTTCCAGGAAAGGGTGCGGTCCAGTGGCCGTGCGCCGCGCCGCGTTCCCTTCGCTGGAATTACCCAGTGCAGGTTCGAGGGGTCCCGGGCCGCACCCGGTTCTCAGGAGACCTCCCCCAGCGACGCGATCCGGATTATACCCCAGCGTCGAGCTGTCGCGCGAGCGCGTCCGGGTCGGTCACCGGGAGCTGGCAGACGTAGCGCCGGCACACGTAGGCGGTGGGCTTGCCGTCCACCGCGCCACGGTCCGACAGGAGGGGTAGCCCCGCCGTGCCCGGCGCCCCCGCCGCGGCGCCGACCACCACCCGGTTGGGCTGGTAGCGGCGGAATACGGTCTCGGCGAGCGGGCCGGCGGCGCGCTCGGCGCCGGGCGGCCACACCAGCGCCACCTCGGCCACCGGTCCCAGGTGGAAGTCGAGCGCCGAGAGGTAGCGACCGAAGCCCGACGGGTACTTCTGCATGACGTCGGCCATGGGCCGGAGCGCTCGCAGCGCGATGGCCTCGTAGCGCTCCTCCCCGGTGACGATCGCGAGCCTGAGGAGCCACTCGATGGTCACCGAGGTGCCGCTCGGCACCGCGTTGTCGAAGATGTTCCGCGGCCGGACCACGAGGCTCTCCTGGTCGTGGCCGGTGTCGAAGAAGGTCTCGCGCTCCGCGCTCCAGAACAGGCCCAGCGTCTCGTCGGCGAGCCGGCGGGACTCGTCGAGCCAGCGCCGGTCGAAGGTCGCCTCGTAGAGCGCGAGCAGGCCCGCGCCCACCATCGCGTGGTCCTCGAGGTAGCCGGTGATCCGGGCCTGGCCGTCCTTCCAGGAGCGCAGCAGCCGCCCGTCGCGCACCATGGAGGACGTGAGGAACTCCGCGTTGCGGATGGCGGCGGCCAGGTAGTCCTCCCGGCCGAGCGCGGACGCGGCCTCGGCGAGCGCCGACAGCATGAGGCCGTTCCAGGAGGCCAGGACCTTGTCGTCGAGCCCGGGATGGACGCGCTTCTCACGGTGCGCGTAGAGCGTCCCGCGCGCGCGCGAGATCCGGCCGGCGAGCTCGTCCGGGCGCACCCCGAGCGTCGCGGCCGCCTCCGCGGGCTCGCGCGGCACGAACAGGATGCTGTGGCCCTCGAAGTTCGGCCCATCGTCCACGCCCCAGTAGGCCAGGGCGGCCCGGGCGAGGGTCGCGTCGCCCAGGACCGCGCGGATCTCGTCCGATGACCAGACGAAGAACTTGCCCTCGACGCCCTCCGAGTCGGCGTCCTGCGCCGAGTAGAAGCCCCCGGCCGGATGCGTCATCTCCCGCAGCACGTAGTCGAGGGTCTCCTCGGTCACGCGCCGGTACTCGGCCTCTCCGGTGGCGAGCCAGCCGTGGAGGTAGAGCGAGGCGAGCTGGGCATTGTCGTAGAGC
>DATFUK010000628.1:0-4416 GCA_035260865.1 Candidatus Methylomirabilota bacterium
CACCGCACGGTGGCGTGGACGCAGGGGATCACCGAGCTGTGCGGCTATCGCCTGGACGAGACCGACTCGACGTATGAGTGGTGGATCGAGCGGATCCATCCTGACGACCGGCTGCGGGTCCGCGAGCGCTTCCAGACGGCCATGGCCAGCGGCGTTGACTTCGAGGCGGAGTACCGCTTCCGCGCCCGTGACGGCCACTACCTCGATGTGCTAGACCGCGGCCGGCTCCTGCGCGACGCAGGGGGCCGCTCGGTGCGCGTCGTCGGGAGCATGGCCGACGTCTCGGAGCGGAAACGGGGGGAGTCGGTGCTGCGCGAGAGCGAGGCGCGGCACCGCGCGGTCCTGGAAACGGCCATGGACGCCTTCGTCGCGATGGACCACGACGGGCGCGTGATCGAGTTCAATCCGGCGGCCGAGCGAATGTTCGGGCACACGCGGGCGGACGTCATCGGCCGGGAGCTGGCGGAGGTGATCATTCCCCCCGCCTTCCAGGACGCGCACCGGCGCGGGCTGTCGCGCTACCTGGCGACCGGCGAGCACACGCTGCTGGGCGGCCGCATCGAGGTGAGTGCCCGGCGGGCGGACGGGACCGAGTTCCCGGTGGAGCTGACCGTGACCGTGGCGCAGGTGGACGGGCCGCCCACCTTCAGCGCCTATGTCCGGGATCTCACCGAACAGAAGCGCGCGGACGCGGCCCGGACCAGCCTCGAGATGCAGCTCCAGCAGGCGCAGAAGATGGAGGCGGTGGGCCGCCTCGCGGGCGGTGTCGCCCACGACTTCAACAACCTGCTGACCGTCATCAGCGGCCGGGCCCACATGCTCCTGAGCCGGCTCAAGCCGGGTGACCCGATGCACCGCGACGTGGACCTGATCCAGAAGACGTCGCAGCGGGCGGTGGCCCTGACGAGCCAGCTCCTGGCCTTCAGCCGCAAGCAGGTCGTGCAGCCACGCGTCCTCGAGCTGGGCCCGCTGGTGGCCGACCTGGTGCCGATGCTGCAGCGGATGATCGGCGAGGATATGGAGCTGGTGGTCGAGCCGGTGCAGGGAACGGGACGAGTCAAGGTCGATCCGAGCCAGATGCAGCAGGTGCTGATGAATCTCGCGGTCAATGCCCGCGACGCCATGCCGAACGGGGGTCGGATCGGCGTCTCCATCCGGGACGTCGCGGTGGACGAGCCGGCGGCGCTCCACCAGACCAACCTGCCGCCGGGGCCCTACGTGGCCCTCGCGGTCAGCGATACCGGCACCGGCATGAGCGCGGAGACGGCCGCGCACATCTTCGAGCCGTTCTTCACCACCAAGGAGCAGGGGAAGGGGACCGGTCTCGGGCTCTCCACCGTGTACGGCATCGTCGAGCAGAGCCGAGGTCACATCCAGGTCCAGAGCGAGCTCGACCACGGCACCACGTTCACCATTCACCTGCCGCGGGTGGAGGAGCCCCTGGCTACCGACCAGCCCGCCGACGCCACGCGACGCCTGCGAACCACGTCACGAACAGTCCTGGTGGTGGACGACGAGCCCGAGGTCCTGGGGCTGGCCACCGAAATTCTGAGACACGTCGGCTACTCGGTGCTCGAGGCCGTCGACGGCGCGGCCGCGCTCGAGGTCGCGCGGGGCCACGCGGGGGAGATCCACCTGCTCGTGACCGACATGGTGATGCCCGGCATGTCGGGCCGCGACCTGGCCGAGCGGCTGCGCGCGGTGCGGAAGGGGCTGCCGGTGGTCTACATCTCCGGTTACGTGCAGGACTCCGCCGCGCGGTCTGCGCTGTCCAGCGAGCGCTCCGCGTTCGTGGCGAAGCCCTTCACCCCCGAGCTTCTCACCGACCGGGTGCGCGAGCTCCTGGCCCCCGCGGACGCGGGGGCCGCCTGAGCCGCGCGCCCGCGCTCAGCCGCGGAGCGAGCCGTCGATGCGGACGTCCACCAGGTAGGGCCCGCCGGACGCCATCCCGCGCTTGATGGCGGTGGCCACGTCGGCCGCCTTCTCCACCGTCTCGCCCGGCACGCCCTGCGCCTTCGCGAGCCCCACGTAGTCGAGCCCCGGCTTCACGAGGTCCATCGCCACGTACTGGTTGTCCTCCGCCGAGAAGCCCTTGAGCGCCTGGGTCCGCTGCTTGAGGATCCGGTAGGACTGGTTGTTGAAGATCACGAACACCACCGCGACCGAGTCGTGCGCGGCCGTCCACAGCGACTGGATCGTGTACATCGCACTGCCGTCGCCGACCAGCGCGACCACCGGCCGGTTGGGCTGGGCCAGCTTGACCCCGATCGAGGCGGGCAGGCCCCAGCCGATCCCGCCGCCCCGCAGCCCGTAGAAGCCGCGGTGGTCGCGGGCCCGCAGCAGCTCGCGGATCCCGTGGCTCGAGGAGATGGACTCGTCCACGATGATGGCCTCGTCGGGCACCGCACCCGCGACCGCGCCCACCAGCGCGAGCGGGCTGATCGGGAAGCGGCTCGCCTGGGCGGCCGCCTCCTGCCGTAGCGCCTCGCGGCGCGCCTCCTGCGCCACCCGCAGCTTCTCCACCCGAGCGCTCACGTCCTTGACCTGCGCCGCGGTCAGCCGCCGCCTGAGCACCTCTACCAGCTCGGGCAGCGTCGCCTTCGGATCGCCCTGGATGGCCACCTGGGCCGGATAGTTCTTGCCGATCTCCCAGGGGTCGAGGTCGAGATGGATGAGCGGCAGGCCTTCCGGCATCGGCTCCACGTCGGACGGGAGCGAGAGCGTGAAGAGATCGCCGCCCACCGAGAACAGCAGATCGTGCTGCATGAGGAGCTGGCGGATGGGCTGGCCCAGGCGCGGGAACGGGCCGTGGTAGAGCGGGTGCGTGAACGGGAACGAGCAGGTGGAGGGCACGCACTCGGTGTACACCGGCGCGCCGAGCACCTCCGCGAGCTGCACCATCTCGGCCAGCGCGTCGCCGTGAGCGACCGCGTCGCCCGAGATCAGGATGGGCCGCGACGCCTTCACCAGCAGATCGGCGGCGGCCTCGATGGCGGCGCGATCGCCGCGGATGCGCGGGGCCACGCGGGTGGACTGCAGCAGGTCCAGCTCGCGCTCCGCGTTCAGCACGTCCACCGGCAGCGAGATGAACACCGGCCCGGTGGGATGCGCCATCGCGGTCTTGACCGCGCGCCGCACCGCGCGCGGCAGGTCCTCGAGGCGGGTGATCTCGTGCGACCACTTCACGTAGGGGCGCGCCACCGGCGGCAGATCGGACCAGAGGATGGGCTCGGTGAGGTTCATGGCCTGATCGTGCTGGCCCGCGGTGACGAGGAGCGGCGTCCCCGCCTCGTAGGCGTCGTAGAGCATACCCATCGCGTTGCCGAGGCCCGGGGAGGTGTGGACGTTGACTACGCCCAGCTTGCCGCTCGCCTGAGCGTAGCCGTCCGCCATGCTGATGGCGACCGCTTCCTGCAGCGCGAGCACGTAGCGGATGCTCGGCTCCCGCACGAGCCCGTCCATCAGGGGCAGCTCGGTGGTGCCGGGATTGCCGAACATGGTGTCGACGCCTTCGTCCTTCAGGATCTGAAGGAAGGCCTGCTTGCCGGAGAGAAAGGACATGGGGGAGCCTCCTCGCTGCCGGATGATAGCCCCGCTTCCTTGACTGCGCCAGACCCCGCCTGTAGGCTTCGGGGCAGCATGTCGCCGGCCGTTCCCGCCGCCTTCCTCGACGCGTGTCTCCGCCGGCCCACGCCGTTCACTCCGATCTGGCTCATGCGGCAGGCCGGCCGCTACATGCCGGAGTACCGCGCGGTGCGGGCGCGCCTCGGCTTCCTGGAGCTGTGCAAGAATCCGGACGCGGCCGCGGAGGTCACGCTCCAGCCGGTTGAGCGCCTCGGCGTGGACGCGGCGATCCTCTTCGCCGATATCCTGCTCGTGCTCGAGCCGCTGGGGGTCGGGCTCGAGTTCACCCGCGGCGACGGCCCGCGCATCGAGCGCCCGGTGCGCAGCGCGGCGGCCGCGCGGGCGCTCCCCCCGGTGGACGTGGAGGACGCGGTCGGCTTCGTGTTCGAGACGGTGCGACGTGCGCGCAAGGCGCTCGCCGATCGCGTGCCCCTCATCGGCTTCGCGGGGGCGCCGTTCACGTTGGCCTCGTACCTGATCGAGGGCGGGCCCTCGCGCGAGTTCCTCCTCACCAAGACCTTCATGCGACGGGAGCCGGAGGCGTGGGCCGCGATGATGACGCGCCTCGCGGAGATCACCGCCGACTACCTCAACGGGCAGATCGCGGCCGGCGTCCAGGCGGTGCAGCTCTTCGATTCGTGGGTGGGCGCGCTGTCGCCCGCCGACTACCGCGATTTCGTGCTCCCGCACTCCCGGCGCGTGATCGGCGCGCTGCGGCCCGGCGTGCCGGTCATCCACTTCGGGGTGGGCACCGGCGGGCTCCTGCCGCTCATGAAGGAAGCGGGCGGCGAC
>DATFUK010000629.1:0-2299 GCA_035260865.1 Candidatus Methylomirabilota bacterium
CATCTTCTTGCCCGGCACCCGCCCCTTCAGCTCCTGCGGGCTCGCGTCCGCGATGACCGCGCCGCGGTCGATCACGATGATCCGCCGCGCGAGCTCCTCGGCCTCGCGCAGGTAGTGAGTAGTGAACACGATGGTCTTGCCCGCGCCGGAGAGCGTCTGGATGCTGGCGGTGAAGGCGCGCCGGGCCTCCACGTCCATGCCCACGGTGGGCTCGTCCAGGAACAGGACGTCGGGGTCGCCGCAGATCGCGAGCGCGAAGTACAGACGCTGGCGCTGGCCCCCCGAGAGCGTGCCGATCCGCGAGGCGGCCTGCTCGGTGAGTCCAGCCATCGCGATGGCGCGCTCGAGCGGCAGCGGCGCCGGATAGTACGCGCGGAAGACGTCGACGATCTCGCGGACGGTCAGCACGCTGGTGGTGCCCGACTCCTGCAGCATCACCCCGCACCGGCTGCGCGCGCGCCGGTCGGTGGGGGGCAAGCCGAAGAGCCGCGCCTGGCCCGCGGTGGGCTGGCGCAGGCCGAGCATCAGGCTGATCGAGGTGGTCTTGCCCGCGCCGTTCGGCCCGAGCATCGCGACGACCTCGCCCCCGTGGATGGTGAGGTCGACCCCGCGGAGCGCCTCGACGTCCCCGTAGCGCTTGCGCGCTCCGATCAGCGCGACGGGAGCCGAGGCGTCGGGGTCACCCCTTGAGGCCGTAGAGCCTCCGCGTGTTGTCCGAGAGGATCTTCCGCTTCTGGAGCTCGGTGATGTCGCCCCGGTCGCGGATCTCGTCGAGGGACGCGGGATAGCTGTGGTCCCAGTGCGGGAAGTCGGAGGCGTAGACCACCTGGTTCTCGCCGATGAGCTTGAGCGCCTGCGGAAGCAGCCACTCGTCGGCCTCGCAGGAGAAGAAGATGGACCCGCTCCGGATGTAGTCGCTCGGCTTGCGGGTGAGCCGGGGCGCCTCCGAGGCGCGCTTGGCGTACTCGTCGTCCATCCGCTCCGCCCAGTAGGGCGCCCAGCCGCAGCCCGCCTCGAGGTAGGCGATGCGCAGGCGGGGGAAGCGCTCCGGGATGCCCTCGAAGACCATCGAGGTGATCTGGCGCATCTGCCCGAAGGCGTGAGAGCAGGTGTGGGCCTGGATGAACTGGGGGAAGAGGTCCACCCCCGCGCCGCCCAGGTGCGAGCCGGAGGCGTGGATGCCCAGCATCACGTCGAGGCGATCCGCCTCCTCGTAGATCGGCAGGAAGCGCGAGTCCCCGAGGAGGTGGCTGCCGTCGGCCGCGAGCATGGCGCCCACCAGCCCGAGCTCGGTCACCGCGCGTCGCAGCTCGCGCGCGGCCGCGTCGGGATCCTGCACGGGCAGGAGCGCGACCGCGTGCAGGCGCGGGCTCTTCTTGACGAACTCCTCGTGCAGGAACGTGTTGTAGGCGCGGCACAGCGCCACCGCCCACTCGCGGTCCTTGAGGAAGGAGAGGAAGAGCCCGAGGGTGGGATAGAGCACCGCCTGCTCCATGCCGCCCATGTCGAGCGCGCGCAGCCAGGCGTCCGCGGTGCCCGCGGCGTCGCCGAGCGTGCCGAGGAGCCGCCGGTCCCAGCCGTCCCACGGGTAGAACGAGAAGTTGAGCGGCCGCCGGTTGAAGGGCGCGTCGAGATACTTCGCGACCTGGTCGATGGACTCGGTGATGTGACCGTCGGCGTCGAGGATGGGATACGCGGCCTGGCTCACGAGGTCCTCCAGCGCGGAATCGTCTCCGGGTTCACGCAGTGGGCGGGGACCTCGCCCCGGCCCGCGGCGAGGATCTGGTCGAAGGCGAGCTGGAGGTTCGCGCGGCGGCCCGCCTCGCTATGGCTCACGTTGTGGGGCGTGAGGATGAGCCGCTCGGGGTCCACGTCCCGCAGCGGGCTCGCGGCGGGCAGCGGCTCGCGCGTGAAGGCGTCGAGCGCGGCCCCCGCGATCCAGCCCTCGGTCAGCGCGCGGGCGATCGCCTCCTCGTCGGCGATCTCGCCGCGGGCGGTGTTGATCAGGATCGCGCTGGGTTTCATGGCCCGGAGCGCCTTCTCGCCGATCAGGTTGCGGGTCTCGTCGGTCAACGACGCGTGCAGCGACACCACGTCGCTCTCGGCCAGCAGGTTCGGCAGGTCCACCAGGGTGGCGCCCAGCGATCGGGCGCGCTCTGCGGTGACGTAGGGATCGCACGCGAGCAGGCGCACGTCCCAGTTCACCAGCCGCCGCGCCACGTGCGAGCCCACCCGCCCGAGGCCGACCAGCCCCACCGTCTTGCCGAAGAGGAACTCGCCGCGATCGCCCCGCTGCGCC
>DATFUK010000630.1:0-18875 GCA_035260865.1 Candidatus Methylomirabilota bacterium
GAGCAGACCCTGCTCCGAGGCGTGGCGCATCGGGTGAGCGACCGGATGGAGCGGACCGTCACCGCGAGCCGGGAAGCCCTGGCCCTGCCGCTGTATTCGCACATGACGCCGGAGCAGATCGACCGGGTGTGCCAGGAGGTCGAGTGCCTCCTGGCCTGAGTCCGGGCTGAGGGCCGATGGCGATGCCGACGAATCTCCCGACTCCCCGGTCGCTCCGTCCCCGCGACCGGACCGGACGGCGGCGGGGGGAGGTCCGCGCGTGACCACCGCGACCAAGAGCGGGCCGGCAATCGCCGCGATGCGCGGGGATTCGACCGCGATGCGCTTCGCGGTGGGCGCGTTCTGGGCCCTAGTCGGCGCCGTGGTGTCGCGCGGCCTGACGCTGGTCTCCTCGGTGGTGGCGGGCCGGCTCCTGGGAACGACGGGCTTCGGCGAGATCGGCATGATTCAGAGCACGCAGGGCCTGTTTGGGATCGTGGCGGGCGCGGGGCTGGGGCTGGCCGCGACCAAGTTCGTCGCCGAGTCTCGCTCGGTCGATCCGGCGAGGGCGGCCCGCTGCGTCACCCTGGCCGGCACGATCGCCCTGGTGTCCGGCACCCTGATGGCGGTGGTACTCCTTGCCCTGTCCGGAATGATCGCGGCGAGCGTGCTGAACGCCCCGCACCTGACCCTGGAGCTGCAGGTGGCGGCCGGCCTGGTCCTCTTCGGCACGATCAACGGCGTGCAGACCGGGGCTCTCGTCGGCTTCGGGGCTTTTCGCACCCTGGCCGTCCTGAGCGGCATCCGCGGCGCGTGCCTGGCTGTGGCCTTGACCGCCGGTATCGAGCTCGGCGGCGTCCGGGGCGGCGTCATCGGCCTGGTGCTGGCCGAGGCGAGCGCGGTGCTCGCCAACCACGTCGCCCTGCGCCGTTTTCTCCCCGGGACGGCCGTCTGGAGGGATCGCGCGGCCACCCGCAGCGAGCTGCTGACGCTGTGTCGGTTCGGCGGTCTGAGCCTCCTGGGGAGCATCTGCACGATGTCGGCGATGTGGTTCGCCAACGTGATGCTGGTCGCGCAGCCGGACGGCTACGCCTCGCTCGGCGTCTTCAGCGCGGCCGAGCGGTGGCGGCAGCTGCTGCTGTTCCTGCCCGCGTCGTTCTCGCCGGTGATCCTCACCATGCTCAGCAACCTGCACGGCATGAACGATCCCGGCGCCTACCGGCGACTCTTCGGCCTCAACCTGGCGGTCAGCACCGCGGTGGTGGTGATCCCGTCGATCGGCGTCATGCTGTGCGCGCCATCCGCGATGGCCCTGTTCGGCGACGAGTATCGCCAGGGGGGGACGACCCTGGTCATCCTGTCCGCGTCGACGATCGCGGTGGTGCTCAACAATCTCCTGGGCCAGATCCTGGTGAGCCGAGGGGCCATCGCGGGACGCTTCGCCCTCGACGTCCTGCTCGCCGGGATCCTCGCCCTGGCGTCGTGGCAGCTCATCCCGGTCTATCGCGAGGAGGGGATGGCGCTCGGCAGCCTGATCGCGTTCGCCGCGACGTCGGCGGCGCTGATCGCGACGACCGCCTACCTCATGAAGAAGCACGGGAGCCCGCGATGACGATCGGGAGCGGGAACCCGATGCCCCGCGGCACCCTCTGGGTGCTCGCGATCAACACGGCCGCCCTGATCGCGTTCGCGAGCGGGCCGACCGCGGAGGAGTATCCGCTCGCCGCCGCCGGCATCCTGGCCGTCCTGTTCGCGCAGCTGTGTCTGCCCGCGTGCCGGATCCAGATGGCCGCGCCGTTGTGCCCCGCCAACATCGCCCAGGGCTACTACTGGATCCAGCTCGTGCTCGTGACGGTCCTGGTCGGCCACTTCGGCTTCAGCCAGGGAGTGTTGCCGTATCTGCCGTCGAAGGACTCTCTCAACCTGGCGATCGCGGTTCACGTCGTGGGGTATCTGTCGTTTTGCGTGGCGTACCAGTGTTTCAGTCCCGGGACCGCGCGACGCGACCCATCCCGCGGATCGATGCCCGGGACCGCGTTCCTGATCGTGCCGTTCGCGGTGGTGGGGGTGGTCGGGTTCCTGCTGGCGCACGGCGGCCTCGGGGGGTTCCTCGACTATGTCTCGTCGCCGATCGAGCAGCGCCTGCGGGAGGAGGAAGCGACGACGCTGGAAGGGGCGGCCGGGAACTTTCTGAAGCACTTCCTCGGCTTCGCGGTGGTGCTGGCCTGGAGCTCGTGGCACGGCCGGGCACGGCGCCGGATGGTCCCGATCGTGCTGGTCTCGACCGCGGTCGTGGTCATGCTGCTCGTGGCCAATTTCAATTACAACCGGGGCACCATGCTTGGACCGGTCGTCGGCCTGGCCGCCGCCTTCTCGTTACTCGTGCGGCGCATTCCGTTCAAGGGGGTGGTCCTGGCCGGTGTGCTCGCGCTGTCGATCGCGTTCGCGTTCGGCTCGTACCGGGCCAGCGGCGTCGACGTCACCGAGATGTCGGCCTCGGTGAGCGCGGAGATGTGGAACGCCGAGAACATCGTCGAGTTCGTGCAGATCTACGCCTCGGCCCCGCAGTTGTCCGCCTACCTGATCGAGGCGCTCGAAGGTACCTTTTACTATGGTAAGACCGTGCTCCCGTCGCTGGCCTACCCGATTCCCGTGCTGGGCAAGCCGTATCGCGACGCCAGCGGCCCCGTGATCTTCAATGAGGCGATCTACGGCAAGTCGGAGCCCCTCGATCAGGTCATTCCCCTGAACGGGGAGCTCTACATCAACTTGCACCTCGCCGGCGTGATCATCGGGAACGTGCTGCTCGGTGGGCTCCTGGTCTGGCTGCAGGGCAAGTTCATCGCCGCCCCGAATCTGGTGGAGACCTACGCGTGGGCGATGATGGCGCTGTGGACGGTGTTCCCGGGCAGCCTGTCCGTCACCAGCCAGATATACATGTATTCGTTCTGGCCCATCTATACGTACTTCATCATCAAGAGGGCTTTGCGGTGGAGCGCGGAGAGGGTCTCAGATGGTGAGCCCGAGGCGGTTCGGTACTCGTGAGGGGCGACGGGTGAGAATCTGCCTGGTGGGCGGCATCTTCGATCGGCCGGAGGCGGTACGGTCCAAGCAGCTGGTGACGCCGGAGACGGTCTTGCTCGACGGCTTCCGGAAGGCCGGCGTCGAAGTCGACGCGGTCGGACACGCCAGGTTCGAGCCGTCGGACGACTATGACATCATTCACGTCCATCACTTCGGGAGGGCCGCCCTCAAGATGGCATCCGCGCGCGGCCGGGCGCGGAGAGTCTTCACCGGCCACAACGGGACGATTCCAACCGGGTGGGAACGATCGCGCCTCCGGCGCTACCTCTTTCGGTATGTGGTGGACAGGGCGGATGCCTTCGTCGCCCTGTCGCATGCCGAAGCCCGATACTTCGCCGACGTGACGAATGCGGACAAGATCCACACCATTCCCAACGGCATTCCGGCCGACGTGTTTCGGGCCAACGGGGATGCTGGGAAGCGGTCCGACGAGGACCGCTATGACGTGCTCTACGTTGGCCAGCTCATCCAGTGGAAGGGGGTCCACGTCCTGCTCGAGGCCATGCGGCAGCTTCGGGGTCGGCGCCACGTTCATCTTCGTCTCGTGTACCACAACGCGCAGCTGGAAGCGGAGCTCAGACGGCAGGCGGTCGACCTGGGAATCGCAGAGGACGTGGAATTCGTGGGGATTCGCGATCCGATCGAGCTGGCCCGCGAGTACCATCAGGCCGACCTGCTGGTGCTGCCGAGCTTCGCCGATTGTCTCCCGAGCGTGGTGACCGAGTCGCTCCTGTGCGGCACGCCGGTGGTGGCGGGCGGGGTGTGCGGTGTCCCGGACCAGGTCGGAGCCTACGGCCTGGCCGTACCGCCCGGGGATGCGGTGGCCCTGGCGAACGCCATGGACGCGATACTCGCCGATCGGCCTCGCTGGCGGGCGGCGGCGGCCGAGATGCGGGCGTACGCGGAGCGGACGTTCAAGCCGGAGACGATGGTCGCCCGCCATCTCGCAATGTATGAGGAGCTGCGGCGAGGCGACCGGGTGGCGGCGAAGCGCGGAGCGTTCTGGGTGGACCTGGCGGTACGCCTGGCCATCGAGGGGTACTGGCGCCGCGGCCCGGGCCACCGTGGGGACCGGCGGCGAGGCGGCCCCGAGAAGGCGACGGTCGATGCGCATTAGCCACATCAGCGTGAGCACCTTGCCGGTTCTGCACCGGTTCGGCGGCGCCATCGAGCGGCGGATCGTCGAGATCGCGCGCGAGCAGGCGCGGCGGGGGCATCGCGTCCGCGTGTACTCGGTCGGCGACACCACCCACACGCGCGAAGTCGACGGCGTGACCTATCACTTCCTGAAGTGCCGGACGCGCATGCCGCTCCGGCACCTGGAGTTTCAGTATCGAGTCGTGCGCGAGCTGAAGAGGCACCCGGAGGAAGTGCTGCACTTCCACAGCCAGCCGGAAGGCGCCTGGATGAGCCGGGCGGTGGCGGCCCGGAAGGTGCTCTCCTACGACTTCTTCCACTTCCGCGGCGGGCGCGAGACGCCCCTCTATCACCTGTACAAGCGAGCGCTCCGGCGCTTCGACCTGCTCCTGCCCTGCTCGCAGTACTGTCTGGAGGAGTCGCGGAACTTCTGGGGCGTGCCCCCGAGCAAGCTGCGGATCCTCTACAACGGGGTCAACGTGCGGCAATTCAGGCCAGACCCCGGCGCGGGGGCCCGCGAGCGCGAGCGGCTCGGCATCGACCGGAAGGTGATGCTGTACGTCGGCCGGGTCTGCGAGCAGAAGGGGAGCGACGTGCTGCTGGAGACGGCCCGGACGCTCGGGGAGCGGCGCCGCGATGTGCAGCTCGTGATCGCGGGCCCGATCGGGCAGTTCGGCTTCCGGGACGATCCGGACCGCTGGATCGAGCGCATCGAGGCGGTCGGCGGCCTCTACCTCGGCGCGGTCGAGGAAAGCCGGCTCAGCGCGATCTACAACCTCGCCGACGTGTTCGTGATGCCCACCCGCGCCTACGAGATGTTCGGCATGGCCGCGGTCGAGGCGCAGGCCTGCGGCAAGCCGGTGGTCGCGAGCGACTCGGGCGGCCTGCGGGAAGTGGTGCCTTCGAGCTGCGGAGCGCGGGTCCCGGTCGGCGACGCGGCCGGAACGGCGGACGCGATCGAGCGGCTGCTGGACGATCCGGGTCTCTACGCGGCCTGTTCCGCGAACGCGCGGGCCAACGCGGAGACCTATGACTGGGCGCGCATCTGTGACGCGTGTGACGAGCTGTATCGGAGCGCGAGCTGAGTCCCGTGAGCGAGCGCGTGTCCGTCACCATCGGCCTCCCGGTCTTCAACGGGCGGCGATGGCTTGCCGATGCGGTGCGCTCCGTGTTCGCCCAGACGTGTTCGGACTGGGAGCTCGTGTTGATCGACGACGGGTCGACCGACGGGACGAGCGACGTGGTGCGACGGCTCGACGATCCGCGCGTGCGCGTCTTGCGCGACGGGAGGAATCTGGGGCTCTGCGCGCGCCTGAACCAGATCGCGTCGCTGGCCCGGGGCGCCTATCTGGCGAGGATGGACGCCGACGACCTCATGCATCCCGAGCGTCTGGAGCGGCAGCTCGCGTTCTTGCGGGCGAATCCGCAGGTCGATCTCGTGGACACCGCGATCTGCACGGTGGACGATGATCTCACGCCGCTGGGCATTCGCGGGGATCGCCCGCTCGACGCGCGGCCGGAGGCGGTGCTGCGGAACGGCCTGCTCATTCATCCGACCGTCATGGGGCGCACCGAGTGGTTTCGCCGAAATCCGTACGATCCGGTCTACGTCCGGGCCGAGGACCGCGAGCTGTGGATCCGGGCCGGCGCGACCGCGAGGTTCGCCCGGCTGGGCGAGCCGCTGCTCTTCTATCGCGAGAGCCCGGCCGGGAACCTGGGGAACTATCTTCGGACCGAGAGGACGGTACGCGCCATCCTTCGTCGTTACGGTCCGCCGCGGGTCGGGCCATGGCGCTCCCGGGTCTGGGTAGGGCGCTCGCGGCTGAAGTCGGCCGCCTACCTCATCGGCACGAGGCTCGGGCTGCAGGGCCGTCTCATCGGGCGGCGGAACCGCCCGCTCGGGGCGGCGGAGATGGATGAAGGGCGCGACGTGCTGTCCGCGATCCGGAGGACGACGGTACCGGGCCTGGAGGCCGAGGGCTCTCGTCCCCCCGGCGGATCGACCGCGCCGCCGCGCGGCGACGGCTCGAGCCCGAGGGTGCTGCACGTGACCACCGTCCCGCTGACCCTGCGTTTTCTGGCCGGCCACGTGGTCCACGCCAGGAGCAGGGGGTTCGAGGTCCACGCCCTGTCGTCGCCCGGAGAGGCCCTCGACGCCTTCGGCCGTGACATGCAGATCGACGTGCATCCGGCCGCGATGTCCCGGCGGATGACCCCGCTGGCGGATCTCGCCGCGCTGTGGCGGGTCGTCCGGGTCATCCGGCACGTTCGACCGACGATCGTGGACGCCCATACCCCGAAGGGCGGCCTCCTGGGGATGATGGCGGCGGCGCTCTGCGGGGTGCCGGTCCGGATCTACCATCAGCATGGGCTGCCGCTCATGACCGCCACCGGACTGAGACGGCGCATCCTGCGCGGGACGGAGCGGACCGCGTGCCACCTGGCGCATCAGGTCATCTGCATCAGCGGATCGCTCCGTGACGTCCTGATCGCGGAAGGACTGTGCGCGCCGTCGAAGATCCGGGTGCTCGAGCACGGAAGCATCGACGGGGTCGAGGCGGACCGGACGTTCGATCCGGCGCGCGTCTCCGCGGAGGCGCGCGGACGGGTGCGCGCTCGCTACCGGATTCCGCCGGACGCGCTGGTGGTCGGCTTCGTGGGGCGCGTCGTCCGCGACAAGGGCTTGATCGAGCTGACGCGAGCCTGGAGCGCGCTGCGCGAGGAGTACCCGTCGCTGCATCTGCTGGTGGCCGGCCCGTTCGAGAGCCAGGACCCGATTCCGGCCGACGTGGAAGCGGCGCTGCGGACCGACCCGCGCGTCCATCTCGCCGGGATGGTGCACGACGTGGCGAGCATCTATCGCGCGATGGATCTGTTCGTGCTGCCGACGTATCGGGAAGGCTTCGGCACCGCGCTGCTGGAGGCGGCCGCGATGGAGCTGCCGGTGATCGCGACGCGGATTCCCGGATGCGTCGACGCGGTACGTGACGGGGAGACCGGCGTGCTGGTCCCGGCGCGCGACGCGGAGGCGCTGGCCGCCGCGATGCGGGTGTACCTGGGCGACCCGGAGCTCCGGCGGCGGCACGGGGCCAGCGGGCGGCGGCGCGCGCTGCGCGAGTTCGATCCCGGGACGCTGCGCGAGGGTCTGGTTCGAGAGTACGTGCGCTTGCTGGACGGCCGCGGTGGCACCGGCGCGGAGCGGGTGTGCCGCGTGCCGCCGGGAGCGATTCGATAGCGTGGCGGCCCCGGCATGATTCGACCCGCCCCGCGATTCCGCGTGCTGAAGGGCGCCCGCCGAGGTTCCGGAGTGCCCGCGCGCGGGAAGGAGGAGATCGTGGTCATCGGCGCGGGCGGCCACGCCAAGGTGCTCATCAGCACTCTCACCGTGCGCGGGTTCTCGATCGCGGCGGTGTTCGACGACGATGACACCAAGTGGGGCCTGGACGCCCAGGGAACCCGGGTGAGCCGGATCGATCGCGAGCGGGGCGGCAACGGGATCATCGGCATCGGGGACAACGCGCAGCGCCGGGAGATGGCGAGGGCGCTGAGCTTCGAGTGGCGGACCGTGGTTCACCCGTCCGCCTTCGTGCACCCGTCGGCGAAGCTCGGGCGGGGCACCGTGGTGTTCGCGGGCGCGGTCGTGCAGCCGGACGCGGTGATCGGCGACCACGTCATCGTGAACACCGGGGCCACCGTCGACCACGACTGCGTGGTGGGGGACTACGCGCATCTCGCGCCCGGCGTTCACCTCGCCGGCTCGGTGCAGGTCGGCGAGGGCGCCTTTCTCGGGATCGGAAGCGTGGTGATTCCCGGGGTCCGGATCGGGCACTGGAGCACGCTCGGAGCGGGAGCGGCGGCGATTCGTGATGTGGCGGATGGGGTGGTGGCCGTCGGCGTGCCCGCCCGCGCGTTGGAACAATGAGCCGCCCTCGGTCCGCCCTGACGTCCGAGCAGCTGGCGCTCTTGCCCGATGAGTCGGACGTGGTGTCCTACGAGGAGAACGGCTACTACGTCTCGAAGGAGGGCGTCGTGCCGGAGGCGCTGATCGACGCGGCCTGGGAAGGGACGCAGCGCTTCTACCGGGGCGAGAGGGATGGCGCCCTCCCGGTCGACCGCGGCTTTTCGAACTGGACGCCCGCCGATGGCGACGGCCCGCGGAACAACGAGTTCGTATCACTGCAGAAGAGGGAGCTGAGGGCGCTGGCGATCTACCCGCTCCTGGGGGCCATCGCGGCGAGGTTGACCCGGAGCTCCGCGATCCGGGTGCTGGACGATCAGCTCATCTACAAGCCGTCCGATGCGGGGAACGCATCGAGCACGGTGACGGGCTGGCACGCGGACCGGGCCTACTGGGCGACCTGCAGCTCCGACAAGATGATCTCGGTGTGGATCCCCCTGCACTCGGTGGAGATCACCCGGAGCCCGCTCGTGGTGATGGCGGGGAGCCACCGCTGGCCGGACCTGCAGGACGTGCGGTTCTTCAACCATCACGACCTGCGCGAGATCGAGGAGAGGTTCCGCGCGCACGGCCGCGAGGTCCGCGTTGTCCCGATGACCTTGCGCAAAGGGCAGGTGAGCTTTCATCACGGGTGGACGGTCCATGCCAGCTACCCCAATACGAGCGGCCGGCCGCGGGTGTCGTATGCGGTCCACCTGCAGGACGGCGACAATCACTACCGGCCGTATCGAAACCGCGACGGGAGAGAGATCCACATAGTCGACGAGCGGTTGTGCCGGAGGCTGCCCAACGGAGATCCTGATTTCAGCGACCCGGCCGTATTTCCCACCGTCTGGGCGGAGGGGCACTGATGGACGTCACCCATCTCGAGATCGACGATCCGCAATGGGGCGACGCCTTGGGTCGGCTTCGGCACGACATGTACCATCTTCCCGAGTACGTGAGGCTGGACGGCGAGTGGAACCGGGCTCAGCCCAAGGCGTTCCTGGCGAGGGCGGGAGATCGGGAGCTGTTCATCCCGTACCTGCTGCGGGACTGCGAGGACCTGTTCCCGGAAGCGGTCGGCGGCGAGAGAGTGTACGACGTCGTGTCGCCCTACGGCTATCCGGGGCTCCTGCTGAGTGACGCGGCCCGCCGATCCCCGGAGTTCGCGCGTGAGGCGATCGACCGATTGAGCGAGACCCTCCGCGAGATGGGAGCGTGTTCCGCGTTCTTCCGCATGCACCCCCTTCTGAGCGACGGGTTGTCGGAGCTCTTTCCGGAGGACTTCTTCACCGCGGGCGGCGAGACGGTGGCCATGGATCTGAGCCGGGACGAGGGTGAGTTGTGGAAGGGGATCCGGGAAGGGCACCAGTGGACGATCAAGAAGTGCCGGAAGCTGGGGTTCACGGCCCGGATGGTGCCGCTTCGCGGGCACCTCGAGCGCGTGATGGAGATCTACCGGGAGACGATGGATCGGGTTCAGGCCAAGAAGTCCTACTATTTCGGCCGGGAGTACTTCGAGCGGCTCGGGGAGATGCCCGGGCGGGTCCATTGCGGCGTGGCGGAATCGGGAGGTCAGGAGGCGGCGGCCTGCATCTTCTTTGAATGCGGAGGAATCGTCCAGGCCCACCTGGGAGGCACCCGGTCGGAATTCCTGGACAAGTCGCCGTTTCACCTACTCCTGTACTTCGCCGCGATGTGGGCCAAGTCCCGCGGAAATCGCTACTTTCACCTCGGCGGGGGCGTCGGCGGCTCCAACGACCGCCTGCTGCAGTTCAAGCGCGGGTTCTCCCAGCTGCTGTTTCCCTTCTCGACCCTGCGCCTCGTCACCGACGAGGCCAAGTACCGCGTGCTGACCGCCCGCCGGGCGCGGGCCGCCGAGGTGTCGGTGGAGCAGGTGGCGTGCGGCGACTACTTTCCCGCCTATCGGGCGCCTCTGTGAGCCCGGCTCAGCAGGCCGCCCCCGGCCCCGGCGCCCCCGGCGCATACTCGATCGCGAACACCCGCAGATCGTAGGCGGGCACGCTGGCGGTGACCGATACGCTGGGCCCGGCGCGGCGACAACCGGCCGCGGTGTCCGCGGTATACTCGCGGACCGTCGCCACCGGGCCGGGGATATTGGCGGTGATCGAGCCGTTCCACGCCACCCCCGAATTATTGATGATCGTGGTGATGAGCTTGCCCGGCCCCGTCGAGAACATGTAGTGGGCGCCCGGACCGGACACCAAGGCCGGCGCGTACTCGCGGTTGAGCTGGTCGAACAGCCGGACGCCGATCTCCACCAGTCGATCGCGCGCGGTCGTCTGCAGGTAATCGGGCGTGGTCAGGATGACGCGACCCGCGCCGACCGCGTTGGAGGTGATCAGGGAGGCGCCGTCACCGGCGGTGGCCAGGACGCGAGCGGAGACGGGCGCCACCGGCTTGTACCTGAACGGCCGCTCCGGGTACGCGGTATTGTCGGCCGACCACCTCGAGGCCGTTCCGCTCAGATAGGCGGCGCCCAGCCGAACCCCGAGCAGCGCCTCGTCGGCGCTCGTCGCCTGGCGGGCGTTGACGACGAGGGTCCCGCCCGCCCGCACCCAGGCTTCGAGAACCTGGCGTAGTCGCGCGTCGATGACCACGTCGCCCAGAAGGACGACGACCTTGTAGCGCCGCAGCGAATCGAGCGTCGCGCGGTTGAGCGTCACGTCGAGCGTGTCGCCCCACCGGGTGAGCGGCATCGGCTCGTAGGGCCTCGGATCGCCGCCGGACGCGAGGAATCGCCGGTAGCCCGCCGCGTTCGAGAACGGCGCGCCGGGCGTGGTGCCGTGCCGCCAGTGATCGGGATAGGCGAGCTTCAGGAAGTTGTCGATCATGAAGTCGCCGGAAGAATAGGCGATGTCCTGATACCAGACCGCGTCCTGCTGATTGTACGGCCCGTGCTTGGTGTCGAAGCCGCTGTGAGCGTCCAGCATCAGCGCGATCGGGACCGCGGGCGCGCCGACGTCGGGATGACGCCGCAGCGCGAAGTCCGCGAATTGCTTCACGGCCAGTCCGAACGGATTGAGGGCCGCCCCTCCCGGCAGGTAGTAGAGGGTCGGCTCGAGCTGGAGAATGTGCGCGCCCGCCATGTACGCCGCATACATGTGCCGACGGAGGTAGCTCGGCGACCAGCCGCCGGTCTGTCGGCCCTCCGCGTCGAAGCCGGTCGCGGAGTCCGCGGCGGTTCGCCACGTCGAGAGGTCGATGCCCCAGGGGCGGTCGTGCAGGCGGCCGGCGCCGCGCATGAAGGCGACGCCGGTAGCGATGTCGCCCAGCTCGTCGACGCCCCGCTCGAGCAGGCCGACGTCGACTCCGAATTCGTAGGCGTCGAACGCGTTCGGGGAATGATCGGTGACGGCGCCGAGGCGGCACGGCCGCGCCGAGGAGGGCTGGCGCAGGTAGGCGCCGAGCGGGGGAGATTGGTTGAGGTAGTAGTCGGCGAAGCGCGCGTGCGCCTGCGCGCGCGTCAGGCCGCCGTACCGTGGCCGGCCCTTCGGGACCCAGGCTCCGCCGCTCTGATCCCACTCGATCATCAGGGTCCAGACCGGGTGCTTGTTCGGTTGCGCGGCACAGATGCGGGCAGCCGCGAGGCGCTGGCTCTCGATCGCGGCGACCGGGTCGTTCTTGACGTGACTCGCGCCCTGCAGGTGGAAGTTGAGCCTCACGTCGCGACTCATCACGAAGCGACGCATGTCGTCGTTCGCGGGCGGCCAGAAGGCGATCATGTTGGCCATGCCGTGTTGCAGGTTCATGGCGGCGGCCGGATCGGTGTAGCCGTGAGGACCGTGGAATTCCGTGGAAAGGTGAAAGGTGGCGCGCTCGGACTCCGCGCGCGCGCCGGCCGGATGGAGCGAGAGACACGAGACGACGAGGATCACGGGCAGGGCGGCATCGACCAATCGGCGGACCCTTCGGGAGCTGGACCCGGGTCGTGGGTTCCGCGGGATGCTCATTGACGAGACCGATACCCCGGCGGTCAGCTCGGTCCTAGCGGAAGAGGCGCCAACCGCCGGCTCGAGTCCGGGTCGTCATGGCACGACCCCTCAGGGCTCGATCGCCGATCGAGACGAGGAGGAGACCGGCGACGAAGCCGCCGACCGCGAGGCGCACGGTCGCCGGGGTGCCGACCAGCCGCACCCCGAAGACGTGCAGGTTGAGGCCCAGGTCGGCGGTCTCGGGCGGCGGCCAGATGCCGGTCGCTCCGAACGAGATCGCGGCCGCGACCGGCAGGGCGAGGGCATGGAGACCCGCGGTGAGGGCGACGTGGCCCCAGATCTGCCTGGGCGTGCCGGGGCTCCGGAAGAGCGCGGCCACCGCGAGGCCGGTCACGGTCCAGACGCCGAGCGCGACCGGAACCGTCGTCATCCCCGGCCGGGCGACCGCCAGGATCGTGCTCACGAACAGCGTCCAGAGGCCGCCGCACACCAGTCCGGCCACCAGCGCTGCGGCGAGACTCCTTCGCTCGCGGGGCGGTCGCATCAATGTAGGACTCGCGTTGCCTCGCGACCGGAGCGGGTCGGCGGGGTCATCCATGCGGATGGTAGCGCACGCGGCCGCGGCAGGCCAGTCCGGGCGGTGGCGTAGCGACGGGAGTGCGTTAGGATGAAGGACGGCATGAGGCAGACCAATGGCCCCGCCTAGGCCGGCCGGCGCCGCGCGAGGAGGCGCGGGCCAGCCGGCGACTCATCCCCTCGCCACGCCGCTGCAGTTCCTGAAAGGCGTCGGTCCCCAGCGGGCCAAGCTCCTCGCCAATCTCGGCCTTCACACCGTGGAGGACGCGCTCTACTACCTCCCGGTCCGGCACGAGGACCGGAGCCAGCTCACCCCGCTGCGGAGCCTCAAGCCCGAGGACGTGACCACGGTGACGGGGACCATCCGGGCCATCAGCCCGCCGCCCCGGAACCGGCCTCGCGTGCCCCTCTCGGTGCTGCTGAGCGACGGCACCGGCTTCCTCACCTGCGTGTGGTTCGGCCAGGCGTACCTCGAGCGGCTCTTCCAGCGCGGCCAGCGCCTCATCGTCCACGGCAAGGCGCAGCGCTACCGCTCGGGGCCGCTGCAGATGAACGTGAAGGACTACGAGATCGTCGAGGACGAGCCGGGCGAGAGCCCGGGGGAGCCCTCGGACGAGGCGCTGCACACCGGCCGCCTGGTGCCGGTCTACGGGCTGACCCGCGGGCTCACCGCGCGGCCCATGCGCACGTTGATGAAGCGCCTCGTGGACGGCTACGTTGACGGCCTGGAGGACCCGCTGCCCGACGCGCTGCGCGCCAAGCACCACCTGGCGGCGCTGCCGGAGGCGCTGCGCGCGGGCCACTTCCCGAAGACGGACAGCGATTACGCGGGCGCGCGGCGCCGGCTCGTCTACGACGAGTTCCTGCTGCTCCAGCTCGGGCTCGCGATCCGCCGGCAACGCCAGGGCCGTCAGCCCGGGCTCGCGATGAATCCGCCGGGCGCGCTCGCGCGGCGGCTGCTCGCCTCGCTCCCCTTCGCGCTGACCGAGGCGCAGGAGCGGGTGTGGCGCGAGATCCGGCAGGACATGGCCGAGCCGTACCCGATGAACCGCCTGATCCAGGGCGACGTGGGCTCCGGCAAGACGGTGGTCGCCGCGCTCGCGATGCTCACCGCGGTGGAGGCCGGCTACCAGGCCGCCCTCATGGCCCCGACCGAGATCCTGGCCGAGCAGCACCTCATGACGCTGACCCAGCTCCTGGGACCCCTCGACGTCGAGGTCGCCCTGCTCACCAACGCGATCAAGGGCAAGGCACGCGAGCGCGTGCTCGCGGCCGCCGCGGCGGGCGAGATCCGCTGCCTGGTCGGCACGCACGCGCTCGTCCAGGATGCGGTGGCCTTTCGGCGCCTCGGCCTGGCGGTGGTGGACGAGCAGCACCGGTTCGGGGTGCACCAGCGCGCCACCCTCAAGCGCAAGGGGGAGAGCCCGGACGTGCTGGTGATGACCGCCACCCCGATCCCGCGCACGCTCGCGCTGACCCTCTACGGCGATCTCGAGGTGTCGGTGATCGACCAGCTCCCGCCCGGCCGCAAGCCGGTGCTCACGCGGGCCCGCCCCGGGTCGGGCCGCGGGAAGATCTACCGGTTCCTGCGCGAGCAGGTGAACGACGGCCGCCAGGTCTACGTGGTCTGCCCCCTGGTGGAGGAGTCGGAAGTGCTGGACCTGCAGGCCGCAACCGAGATGGCCGAGCGCCTGCAGCACGAGGTCTTCCCGGATCTCGCGATCGGCCTGCTGCACGGCCGCATGCCCTTCGCGGAGAAGGACCGCGTGATGCGGGAGTTCAAGGCGGGCGCCATCCACATGCTGGTCTCCACCACCGTGATCGAGGTGGGGATCGACGTGCCCAACGCCTCGGTCATGCTGGTGGAGCACGCCGAGCGCTTCGGCCTCTCCCAGCTCCACCAGCTCCGCGGGCGCGTCGGACGCGGCCCCTGGAAGAGCTACTGTATCCTGCTCTCGGGCGCCTCCTCGGAGGACGCCAAGCGCCGGCTCGAGGCGATGACCGCCACCAACGACGGCTTCAAGATCGCGGAGGCGGATCTCTCCCTGCGCGGCCCCGGCGATTTCTTCGGCACCCGCCAGTCGGGCCTGCCCGAGTTCCGCGTGGCCGATCTCCTGCGCGACGCGGCGGCCCTCGAGGCCGCGCGGCGCGACGCGGTCGCGCTGATCCGCGAGGATCCCAATCTCCTCGCGCCCCCGCACCGGGCGCTCCGGACCGCGCTGCTCCAGCGCTGGCGCGGCAAGCTCGACCTGGCCGGGGTGGGCTGATGCGCGGCCGCGCGCGATGGACCCTGCTGGCGGGCGTGCTCGCGCTGGGCGCGGCCGGCGCGCCCGCGCCGGCCGCGGGCCAGGGCAGTGTCGAGGTGGCCCGTGCGCGCCAGGCGCTGGAGGACTACTTCGCGTGCGAGCGCACGCTGCGCTTCGCGCCGTGCTGGCCGCGCCTCTCCAGGCGCGTCCACGCGGAGTGGGCGCGGCAGGGACGTGGATCCGTGGCCGAGTACGCGGAGTCACGGGCGGCCGCCGAGCCGCGCTACGCGGATTTCCGCGTGCAGCAGATCCGGCGGAGCCCCTCGCGCGTGGTGTTCGTGGTCGAGGCCACCCGGGCCGGGGCGAAGGACGGGTTGCCCGATCGCGTGGAGTACGCGGTGCTCCGCGAGGGCGAGCAGTGGAAGATCGACGGCCGCCGCGTGGGCCAGTCGGAGACGACGCCGTGAGGGTGCTCGCGGGCGCGCTCAAGGGCCAGCGGCTGACCACGCCACCCGGCCGCACCACCCGGCCGACCGCGGATCAGGTGCGCATCGCGTGCCTCGACACCCTGATGCCGTTCCTCGATATGGGCCCATTCCTCGATCTCTTCGCGGGGGCGGGCGGGGTCGGCATCGAAGCGCTCTCGCGCGGGGCGCCGTCGGCGGTGTTCGTCGAGCAGGACGGCGCGGCCCTGCGTGCGCTGCGCGACAACGTCGAGCGCCTGGGCCTGACCGGCCAGGCCCGCGTGGTGCGCGCCGACGCCGCGCGCGCGGTCGGCGATCTGGAGGCGGCCGCCGAGCGCTTCGGCGTCGTCTTCCTCGATCCGCCGTACGACTCCCCGCGCGCCGCCGCCGCGCTCGAGGCGGTGGCGGCCGGGGCCGTGCTCGTGGCGGGCGCGGTGGTGGTGATCCAGCACGGCACCAAGACGCCGCCCCCCGACGCGCCGGGCGCGCTCGCGCTCTGGAAGGCGCGCCGCTTCGGGGAGACCACCTTGACTTTCTTTCGCCGGCGCGTAGACTGAGCAACGTTTTCGGGCATTTCCCTGACTTTCGATCTCACGACGGGGTGACGGGGGCGAGCGTGGGCAAGCGGGCGGTGTATCCCGGGATGTTCGATCCGATGCACAACGGCCATCTGGATCTCATCGAGCGCAGCCTGCGCATCTTCGACGAGCTCATCGTGGCGGTGGTGGCGAACCCCTCGAAGGAGCCGCTCTTCACGGTCAAGGAGCGCCTCGAGCTGATCGACGAGTGCACCGCCGGCATCGGGATGGGCCGGATGCGCATCACGTCGTTCGACGGCCTGCTGATCGACCTGGTGGAGCGGGAGGGCGCCGACTGCATCGTGCGCGGCCTCCGGGCCGTCTCCGACTTCGAGTACGAATTCCAGATGGCCCTGATGAACCGCAAGCTCCGCCACACGGTGGAGACCGTGTTCATGATGCCGCACGAGCGCTACACCTACATCGCCTCGCGCCTCATCAAGGAAGTCTCCTCGCTCGGCGCGCCCGTCACCGGCATGGTGCCGCCCGCGGTCGAGGAGCGCCTGGCTCAGAAGTTCTCGAAGCCCAGATAGTCAAAGGCAGGAGCCCATGCTGGCAGACCGGATGAAGACCCTGGCCCCCTCGCCGACCCTCGCGATGCAGGCCAAGGCGCGGGCGATGCGCGCGCAGGGCATCGACGTGATCTCCTTCGGGGCGGGCGAGCCCGACTTCGACACGCCCACCCGGATCAAGGACGCGGCGATCCGCGCGATCGAGCAGGGGCAGACCAAGTACACCGAGGTCGGGGGCATCCCCGAGCTGCGCGCCGCGGTCTGCCACAAGTTCAAGCGCGACCACGGGCTCGAGTACGCGCCGGACGAGGTCACCGTCTCCTGCGGGGCCAAGCACACGCTCTACAACATCGTGATGGCGCTCGTCAACCCGGGGGACGAGGTGCTGATCCCGAGCCCCTACTGGGTCTCGTACCCGGAGCAGGTCCGCCTGCTCGGCGGGGTGCCGGTCCCGGTGGTGACGCAGGAGGCGAGCGGCTTCGATCTCGATCCGGCCGCGCTCCGCCGCGCGGTGACCCCGAAGACGAAGCTGGTCGTCCTCGACAGCCCGGGCAACCCGACCGGCGCGGTGTTCTCGGCGGAGGCGCTGGCCGCGGTGGCCAAGCTCGCGGTGGAGCGCGACCTGTGGATCATCTCGGACGAGTGCTACGAGTCGCTCACCTACGAGGGACGGCACGTGTCGATCGCCTCGCTCTCGGCCGAGGTGAAGGCGCGCACCATCGTGGTCAACACCTGCTCGAAGGCCTATGCGATGACCGGATGGCGCATCGGGTACGCGGCCGGGCCCAAGCCGGTCATCCGGGCGATGACCGACGTGCAGAGCCAGGTCACGTCCAATCCGACCTCGGTCGCGCAGTGGGCCGCGGTAGAGGCGCTCGGCGGCCCGCAGGACGAGGTGGCCAAGATGGCGGGCGAGTTCGACCGCCGCCGCCGCGTGATCATCGAGGGACTGAACGCGATTCCCGGCGTGACCTGCGTGATGCCGAAGGGCGCGTTCTACGCCTTCCCGAACGTCTCCGGCCTCTTCGGCAAGCGCGCGAAGGCCGGTGTGCTCCGCGGCTCCGCCGACGTGTGCGCGTTCCTGCTCGACGAGGCGCGCATCGCGACGGTGGCCGGAGTCGACTTCGGCTCCGACGCCCACATCCGGCTCTCGTACGCGACCGGGCTCGACACCATCAAGGAAGGCCTGCGGCGCATGGTCGCCGCCGTCCGCACCCTCGAGGGCTGACATGAAGATCGAAGGCTCGGCGGACATCCCGGCCCCCCGCGAGAAGGTGTGGGCCGCCTTCCTCGATCCCGATATCCTGGCCCAGGCCTTGCCGGGCTGCGAGAAGCTCGAGGCGATCGGGCCGAACGAGTACAAGGCCACCATGAAGGTCGGGGTGGCCGCCATCAAAGGCACCTTCGAGGGGAAGGTGAAGCTGAGCGACCTCGAGCCGCCCAATCGCTACCGCATGGCCGTCGAGGGCAGCGGCGGGCCGGGCTTCGTGCGCGGCGACGCGGGCATGCAGATGTCCGACGTGGACGGCGGCACCAAGGTGAGCTACGACGCCGACGTGCAGGTGGGCGGGCTCATCGCGAGTGTCGGGCAGCGGATGCTGGGCGGGGTCACCAAGATGATGCTCGATCAGTTCTTCACCCGCATGACCGAGCTGCTCACGTCCAAGCCGGCGTAGCGCTGTTCACGGTTCCGCCGCTCCTGCTGGCCGGCCTGCTCTCCCTCGCGGCCGCCTCCTCGCCTCCGCCGGTCGCGGGCGACTGCGCCGGATCGGGTGGTGAGCAGCCCTCCCGGTGCCTCTACCGGTCCGCGTTCCCCAGCACCGGCCTCGTCGCGGTCTGCCGCACCGACCACGACTGTCGAGTCGGCTACTACTACGGTGACCCCGAGAAGCCGGTCTGGCTCGACCCGCCCCCGAGCTGGCCGACCCTACCGAAACCCGACGTCATCTGGCGCGCGGCCACCTTCGCGGAGATCCGCTTCCCCTGCGGCCCCACCTGCCACACGAGCTACTTCTTCGAAGCCAAGCGCCGCCGCCTCTCCTCCCCAAGGAATCAGGTCCTGGACGTCGATCTCCGCCGCCTTCTCATAGCCCAGGCCGACGGCCGCGACCTCGCCGTCCACCAGATCTTCTCCGGCCGCGAAGTCGCCCGCATCACCCGCGACTGGACGAGCCCATCGCTCCACGACGCAATCACCGACCTGCACTTCGACCCCGACGGCCGCCTGACATTCACATGGCTGCAAGGAAAAGACCGAACGCCAGTCACCGAGCGCATCTCCATCCCCAGCGTCCCACGGTAGACCGAGAGGTGGCGGGGGCGGGCGGCGGCCGGTCGGCCGGGTGACCCGTTCCCCGCCAACGCAGGCTGCGGCGAACCATCCCCGATTGGGAACTCCTCGCG
>DATFUK010000631.1:0-14859 GCA_035260865.1 Candidatus Methylomirabilota bacterium
ACCCGGCGTGGCGTGCATCACCAGGAAGGTGACGAGTGCCATGGCGAGGAGCGTCGGAACCAGCCAGAGGAGGCGATAGACGACGTAGCTGAGCAACGCACCCCCCGGAAGCAGTGCCCGCCCAGACCCTGTGACGGGTTAGTAGGTAACTATCGGCAAACACGCGCGTAAAGTCAAGAAAAAGAATGCTATCCTGCGCCCGCATGGCGATCTCGCTGACCATCCTGCCGGGCCCTCGCGTCCTGGACGCCAAGCCGGGCACGACCATCCTGAAGGCGGCCCACGCGGGCGGCGTGGACATCAACGCGATCTGCGGGGGCCGAGGCCGCTGCACCTCGTGCCGCGTCAAGCTGGTCGCGGGCACCGCCCCGCCGCCCACGATCATGGACGAGCTGCAGCTGGGCGACGCGCTCGTCCGCGAGGGCTATCGGCTCTCCTGCCAGTGGCCGGTCACCGAGGCGATCACCGTGCAGGTCGCGCCCCCGCTCGACGACACGACCTTCCAGATCCTGGGGGGCGAGCGGCCGGCGGGAGCGCCCGCGCCGATCTCGATCGATGCGGGCGTGCGCAAGCGCGCGGTCCAGGTGACGCTGCCGAAGGACGAGCATCTCCAGACCTCCGACCTGGAGGCCCTGATCGCCGCGACCGGGGGGTCGATCGAGGACGTGCCGGCCGCGGTGCTCAAGACCCTTCCCGCGGCGCTGCGAGACCGCGGGGGCGAGGTCACGGTGACGACCTTCGGACGCCAGGTGCTCGCGGTGGAGGCGGGCGACACCGCGCTCCACAAGTACGGCCTCGCGATCGACATCGGGACCACGAGCGTGGTGACCACCCTCATGGAGCTCGAGTCGGGCGAGCAGCTCGCGGCGGCGGCGAGCCTGAACCCGCAGGCGGTCTTCGGCGGCGACCTGATGTCGCGCATCGCCTTCGCCCAGTTCGACCCCGGCAACCTCCGCAAGCTGCAGACCCGCATCATCGGCCTGCTCAACCAGCACATCGAGCAGATCGTGCGCGAGTCGGGGGTGCTGGCCAAGTGGATCTACAAGGTGGTGATCGTCGGCAACACCTGCATGCACCACCTGCTCCTCGGCATCGATCCCTCCTACGTGGGCCTCGCCCCCTACGCGCCGGTGATGCGCCATCCGCTCACGCTGCCCGCGCGCGATCTCTTCCTCAAGCTGCCCCCCGAGGCGCGCGTGTGCCTGCTCCCCCTCGTGGCCGGCTTCGTGGGCGCGGACGCGGTGGCGGTGGCGCTCGCCACCCGCATCGACGAGTCCCCCACCCTGCGCATCGCGGTGGACATCGGGACCAACGGCGAGGTGCTGCTGGGCTCGCGCGAGCGCCTGTGGGCCTGCTCGGCCCCCGCCGGGCCCGCGCTCGAGGGGGCCCAGATCCGCCACGGCATGCGCGCGGCCATCGGGGCCATCGACCGGGTGGACGTCCGGGACGGCGATCTGCGGCTGCACACCATCGGCGACGCCCCCGCGCAGGGGCTCTGCGGCTCCGGCCTGGTGGACGCGGTGGCCGCGCTGCTCGATCTGGGCGTGGTGGACTGGACCGGGCTCATCGACGTGGATGGGCGCGACCGGCTCCGCGCCCCCATGCGCTCGCGGGTCGAGATGCGCGGAGAGGAGCGCCTGATCGTCCTCGCGCGTCCCGGCGAGCACGGCGCGGAGCGGGAGATCGTGCTCACCCAGGACGACATCCGGCAGGTGCAGCTCTGCAAGGGCGCCATCGCCTCCGGCGTCGCCATGCTCCGGCACATCGCGGGGGTCGGGCCCGAGCGGGTGGAGGAGCTGATGCTCGCGGGCGGCTTCGGCAACTACCTTTCGGTGCGCAGCGCGCTGCGCATCGGCCTCATCCCGCCCGACCTGCCGGAAGAGAAGATCCGCTACGTGGGCAACGCGGCCGCGCTGGGCGCGCAGCTCGCGCTCGTCTCCGAGGCGGAGCGCGCCCGGGCCGAAGCGATCGCCGGCCGCATCGAGCACGTCTCCCTCGCCGCGCATCCCGACTTCGAGACCATCTTCGTGGACTGCATGAACTTCCCCCGGGTGGCATGAGCGGCCTGCGCATCCCCGCCTCCGCGATCGGCGTCACGGTGGGCCCGCGCGAGCACGAGATCGACGCCCGCTGGCTCATGGCCTACGCGGCCGCGCTCGGGGAGACCGCGTCCGGGTACTTCGACACCACGCGGCCGGACGGCCTCCTCGCCCACCCGCTCTTTCCCGTCTGCTACGAGTGGCCGCTCGCGCTGGACGTGCGCGCCAAGGCGCTGCCCGACGACGTCGCGGTGCGCGGGGTGCACGCCACCCATCGCCTCACCCTGCACCGGCCGCCGCGCGCGGGCGATCGGCTCAGCACCACCGCGACGGTGGCGTCGCTCGAGCCGCGGACGCCCGGCGCCTACCTGGTCCTCCGCATGGAAACGGTGGACGCGGCGGGCCGGCCCGTGAGCACCACCGAGTACGGCTCCCTGTACCTCGGCGTGCAATGCGAGAGCGCCCCTCACCCCAACCCTCTCCCCAGAGGGAAGAGGGAGCGCGAGGGGCGATCCCGAGCCGAGCCGTGGTGGTCGGTGGACATCCCGATCGCCCCCACCCTCGCCCACGTCTACACGGAGTGCGCGCGCATCTGGAACCCCATCCATACCGACCGCGCGGTGGCCAGGGGCGCCGGGTTGCCCGACATCATCCTCCACGGCACCGCCACGCTGGCCCTCGCGATCTCGGAGGCCCTGCGGCAGCAGCCGCGCGGCGCGGCCACCCCGGTCCGCGCGGTGACCGCCCGCTTCGGCGCGATGGTGCGGCTCCCGTCGCGGATCGTGGTGCGCGGCCAGGCCGCGCGGCCGGCGCCGGCCGGCGCCATCGTCCGCTTCGAGGCGCTCGCCGAGGACGGACGCCCCGCGGTGCGCGACGCGGAGATGGTGCTGGCGCCATGACCAAACTCGAGCGGGTGCTCGCCACCCTCAAGCGCCAGCCTACCGATCGGCCGCCCTACGCGTTCTGGCGCCATTTCCCGGATGTGGATCGCAATCCGGCCGCGCTGGCCCAGTCCACCCTGCGCTTCCACGAGCGCTACCAGTCGGACTTCCTCAAGGTGACGCCGACCGGCGGCTACGCGGTGGCGGACTGGGGATGCGTCGAGGGCTCGGAGATCCTGCCGGACGGCCACCGGGCGTGCGCGCGTCACGCGGTGAATTCGCCCGAGGACTGGAAGAAGATCCGTCCGGTGAAGATGGAGTCCACGTCGTGGGCCTCGCACCTCGAGACGATCATCCGCTGCGTGGTGGACCGGCGGGTGGACTGCCCGACCCTCCCCACCGTGTTCAGCCCGCTCTCGCTCGCGCGCAAGCTCTCGGGCGACCGGCTCAACTACGACCTCAAGGAGAACCCGCAGGCGGTCACCGACGCCCTCGAGGCGATCACCGAGACGATCCTCGCGTTCGTGGTGGCCTGCTTCCGGGAGAGCGCGGAGGGCATCTTCTATTCGGTCCAGGCGGCGAGCACCGTCTTCCACACCGAGGAGGAATACCGCCGGTTCGGCGAGCCCTACGACCGGCGCATCCTGGACGCGGTGCGGCCGATGTCGAAGCTCACCATCCTCCACTGCCACGGCGAGCGCCTGATGTTCGATCGCCTCGCCACTCTGCCCGCGGACGCCTGGAACTGGGACGACCGCCGCGCGGGCCCGTCGCTGCGGGAGGCCCAGGCCCGCGTGCCGGGCGCGGTCATCGGCGGGCTCGACCAGTGGAGCGTACTGCAGGACGGCAGCCCCGAGGCCGCGCTCGCCCAGGTCCAGGACGCGCTCGCCCAGACCGCGGGCCGCGGCGTCTTCCTGGGCGCGGGCTGCGTGCTGCCCGTCGGCACCTCGGACGCGACGCTGGTGAGCCTGGCGAAGTCGCTGGGCGGGGTGCCGAAGCTCGGCTTCCTCCGGCCGCAGTAGCGCATGCCCGGTCTCCGCCGCGGACTCGCGGTCGCGGTCCTGCTCGCCGCGGCGGCGGTCGCGGCCGCCGACGTGCCCGCGGACGTGCTGATCCTCTCGTCCTATCGCTCGCGGGTCGGCGCCAACGCACGGCCGCGCCTCCAGCCCCACGCGGGCGTGGACTTCGCGCTGCCGGCGGGCACCCCGGTGCTGGCCGGCGCCGACGGGGAAGTCGGCATGCTGATCGACTACGAGCCGGGTTGCGGGGTCGGGGTCGTGCTGCTGCACCCCGGGTTCACCCGCTGGACCGTGTACTGCCACCTGACGCGCGCGGTGGTCAAGACGCGCCAGGCCGTGGCGCGCGGCGAGCGCATCGGGTTCTCCGGCGCCTCGGGCAACTCCGCGGGCGTGCCCCACGTGCACCTCGAGGTCTGCACCGCTCCCTGCGCCTCGCACCGGGACGGGGACCTGCGGGGCACCCTGGATCCGATGGCCCTCGTGGTGGGCTGCCACGATCCGCAGCGGGTCTATCCCACCGACCGCCTCGTCCTCACCCTGCCGTTCGAGTGCGGCCCGTGGAGCACGGACGCGGGCCGGTGAATCGGGAGCTCGGGCGAAGTGGAAGGAGCCGGGGGCGCTACTTGCCCACGTTGAACCGGAAGTGGCAGATCTCGCCATCCTGCACCGCGTAGTCCTTGCCCTCGAGCCGGAACCGCCCCCGCTCCCGCGCGGTGGCCATGGACCCGTCGGCGGCGAGCAGATCGTCGTAGCCCACCACCTCCGCGCGGATGAAGCCGCGCGCGATGTCGGAGTGGATGGCCCCGGCCGCGTCCTGGGCGCGGGTGGCGCGCGGGATGGACCACGCCCGCACCTCGTCCTCGCCCACCGTGAAGAACGAGATGAGGCCGAGCAGCGCGTAGCAGTCCTGCAGCACGCGCCCGATCGCCGGCTCGGTGAGGCCCAGGTCGGCGAGGAACGCGGCCTGCTCGGGCCCCGCGAGCTGCGCGACCTCCGACTCGATCACCGCGGAGACCCAGCCGAGACGGGTGCCCGGCCGCTGCCCCACCGCCTGCAGCCCGAAGCTCTCGGCGAGCGTGGTCCCGCGCGCGATCTCCTTCTCGGACAGGTTGAGGCAGTGAAGGATCGGCTTCTGGGAGAGGAACGTGAATCCGCGGAGGGCCCGCGCCTCGTCGTCGGCGAGGCCCATCGCCCGGATCGGCCGCTCGGACTCGAGCAGGGGCTTCACCTTCTGGAGCACCGTCTGCTCGTGAACGTCGGCGTCGGTCCGCTTCTTCTTGATCTGCGCCTCGAGCCGCTCCAGCCGGCGCTCCACCACCTCGAGGTCGGCCAGGATGAGCTCGGTCTCCAGGTCGTCGATGTCGCCGGCCGGGTCGGCCGCGGTGCCCGCCGCGTCCGGGAACGCGCGCACCACGTGCAGCAGCGCGTCGGCGTTGCGGAACTCCTTGGCCTCGAGCCCCTCGCGCTCGCCCTTCGCGATGCCCGCGAGATCCACCACCTCGAAGGTGGCGTAGGTCGTCTTCTTCGGCTTGAACATCGCGGTGAGCCGCTCGACGCGCGCGTCGGGCACCCGCGCCACCCCCGCGTGCATCTCGCCGCGCGCGGTGCCGAACGACGAGGTCGCGACGGTCGCGCCGGTGAGCAGGTTGAACAGCGAGGTCTTGCCGCTCTTGGGGAGGCCGACGAGCCCGATCTTCATGGAACGCCATGCTACCATAGCCGCCGACATGGCCGTCCCGCGGTGCCGCGCGCGCGCCTTCTAGTGGCTTCTCTCCGTCCCCTCGACTGGCCCGGCGCCACCACCGCGCTCGTGCTCGCCGCGCTGTGGGGCGCCAACCCGGTCGCGGTGAAGGTCGGCCTCGCCGACGCGCCTCCGCTCCGCCTCGCCTTCTTCCGCTTCGTGCTGGGCGGACTGGTGGTGCTGGCCTACGCGTGGTGGGCGCGACAGCCGGGCATCTTCAACGTGCGTCCCGGCGAGTGGCGCGTGCTGATCTCGCTCGGGGTGATCTTCTCGGTGCAGATCGGAACCATGAACGTGGGGATCGGCCTCACCAGCGCCTCCCACGGCGCGGTGCTGCTCAACTCCTACGCGGTGCACACCGTGGTGCTCGCCCACTTCATGATCCCGGGCGACCGTCTCACCCCCGCCAAGGTGGGGGGCGTGCTCATCGCCTACACCGGCATCGTGCTCCTCTTCGCGCGCGACTTCTCGTTCCGGAGCGAGACCCTGCTGGGCGACCTGGTGGTCGCGGCCAGCGCGGTCCTCCTCGCCGAGCGGGTCGTGTACATGGCGCGCGCGGTCCAGAAGTTCGATCCGCTCAAGCTGCTCGTCTTCCAGTCCGCGATCGGGAGCGCCTGTTTCCTGATCGCGAGCGTCCTCCTGGAATCGGGCGCTCCCACCCGCTACACCCCCGCCCTCGCCGCCTCGCTCTTCTACCAGGGCGCGGTGGTGGCCGGGTTCAACTTCATCGTCAACTCGTACCTCTTCAGGGTCTACCTGGCGAGCGCGCTCGCCACCTGCTCGCTCACCACCCCGCTCTTCGGGGTGCTCGTCGCGGCCGCGGTCACCGGGGACCAGCTGAGCCCGCTCCTGCTCCTCTCGAGCGTCATGGTCGCCGCCGGCATCGGCCTCACCGTCCGTCGCTGAGCGCCTTGACCGCTCCGCCGCCGCGCGGTAGCGTCGGGCCATGCCCACCCGGCCGTCGAAGGACCTCGAGGTCGTCCCCAATCCGCACCCGGACCGGGACTACGAGATCAGCCTCGAGATCCCCGAGTTCACGTGCGTCTGCCCCCGCACCGGCCAGCCCGATTTCGCCACGATCAGGGTGCGCTACGTGCCGGACCGCCACCTGCTCGAGCTGAAGGCGATCAAGCTCTACATCTGGTCGTACCGGAACGAGGGGGCCTTCCACGAGGACGTGACCAACCGGATCCTGAACGACTTCGTGGCCGCGGCGGCCCCGCGCTGGATCGAGGTGATCGGCGACTTCACGGTGCGCGGGGGCATCAAGACGGTGGTGCGCGCCACCCACGGCAAGCGGCCGGAGGTCTAGCCGGCCAGGCTCAGCAGCACCACGCCGGCCAGCATCACCAGCGCCCCCGGCGCGATGTCCCGCACCTTCTGCTTCTCGTGGAACATCACGGTGCCGATGGCCATCGCGAAGAGGATCTCCACCTGCTTCACCGCCTCCACGTAGGAGGAGAGCGTCATCAGGTAGGCGGTGCCCTGGCTGATGGTGGTGAGCGAGGCGAAGAGCCCGAAGCTCACGAAGGCCTTCCAGTAGCGCGGGATCTCCACGAAGCGCCGCCGCGACGTCTTCAGCACGATCGGGGTGACGAGCAGGCTCGCGGCCACGTAGCCCCCCAGGGTGCCCATGTACTGGTCGGAGCACTGCATCGCCCACTTGATGGTGACCACCGACGGCGCGAAGAAGAGGGCGGCGAGCAGGGTGTAGCGCATGCCGCGGTCCGTGAAGAGCACCGCGAGGGGCGCCCACCACGCGAGGTGGGCCCGGTTGACGTTGAGCAGGTAGACGCCGGACATGCTGATCAGGATGCCCGCGATGCCGAGCAGGGTCGGCCGCTCGCTCAGGGTGAAGTAGCCCAGCACGACCAGGATCAGCAGGCTCACCTTCCAGAGCGCGGTGACCATCGAGATCTCGGCGAGCTTGAGGGCCTTGGAGAGCGCCATGGTCGAGATGGTCTGGCACACCGCGAACGAGGCGCAGGCGAGGTAGAATCCCGGCTTGATCTCGGGCACGCCCTTCCACAGCACGAAGGCGCCCGCGAAGGGCAGCAGGAACGTGAACCGCCCCCAGACGTTGATGTACTCGTCGAGCGAGTGGCCGAGGCGCTTCATCACCGTGTTGCGCAGCACCTGGCATAGGGCCGCCACCAGCGCGAGCGGGAACCACATGGCGGCCTACCGCGCGGTCCGGCCGAGCAGCGCGAGGAGCGCGTCCGCCACCGCGGCGGGCTGCTCGCGGGGGAGGAAGTGACCGGCGTCCGGGATCACGTGCCGCGCGGTACCGTCGGGGAACAGAGCGAGGTGCTTCTCGCTGTGCCGGGGGACGTCCACCCCGTCGTCGCGGCCGTGCAGGATGACGCTCGGCACCTCGATGCGCGGCCGCTCCGCGAGGCGGCGCTCGATCGCCTCGAACCGCGGATCGCTCGGGGCGTTGCCGTGCCGGTGGCGGTAGGAGTGGATCACCACCGGGACGAAGTCCGGGTTGTCGAAGGCGACCGCGGCGCGCTCGAAGGTGGCGTCGTCGAAGCGCCATCCCGGCGACCAGTCCCGCCAGAGGAGCCGGCAGATCTCGCGACGGTTCTGCTCGAGCCCGAGGCGGCCGCGCTCGGTATTGAAGTACCACTGGTACCAGTAGCCGCGCTCGTCCTCCGCGGAGGCCGGACGCGGCGGCGCCAGCGTGTTCTGCACGTTGTAGCCGCCGATGGTGACCAGCGCCCGCACGCGGGCGGGCGCCAGGATCGCCGCGATGCACGCCGCGCGCCCGCCCCAGTCGTAGCCGGCGAGCGCGGCCCGCTCGATCCCGAGCGCGGCCAGGAGCTCCAGCAAATCCTGGCCGATCGCGGCCTGCTGGGCCATGCGCGGCGCGGCCGGATCGAGGAAGCGGGTCGGGCCATAACCGCGCAGATAGGGTGCCACGACCCGACAGCCGCGCGCGGCCAGCGGCGGGGCCACCGTGTCCCAGGCGTGCGCGTCGTCGGGAAAGCCGTGGAGGAGGACGACCGGCGCGCCTCCCGCGTCGCCCCACTCCTCGTAGCCGATCTCGAGGGTCGGCGTGCGGACGGTCGGCACCTGCGCGGGGCCCGGGTCAGAAGCCCTTGACGTACGGCAGGCGCCCGGCGGTGGCATCGATCGCGTTGCCCGCGTCGAGCAGCACGCCGGTGGCGTTCCACGCCCCGGAGACGAGCTGGTTGCGCGCCCCGTCGGCGATGCGGGCCGGGATCACGCGGTCGCCCGTCCGCACCTCCTGCCGCTCCACGTCAACCGTGACGGTCAGCTTCGGGTCGCGGCCGACCGCGCGCTGCAGCCACAGCACGTCGTCCTGGGAGATGGAGAGACACGGGATGCCGAGCATGGTGCAGTTACCGAAGAAGATCTCGGCGAACGACCCGCCCACGATGGCCTTGATCCCCCACTGCTTGAGCGATTCCGGCGCGTGCTCCCGGGAGGATCCGCAGCCGAAGTTCATGCCTCCCACCAGCACCGAGGCGCCCTCGTAGGCCTTCTGGTTGAACGGATGCTCCGGGTCGTGCTTGCGCGCGTCCTCGAAGGCATGGAGCCCCAGGCCCTCGTTGGTGACCGTCTTGAGGAACCGCGCCGGGATGATCCGGTCGGTGTCGATGTCGTTGCCGGGGATCGGGATACCCCGCCCCGCGATCTGCCGCCGCGTGCTGTCGCTCATCGCATCATCTCCCGCACGTCGGTGACCGCGCCGTTGAGCGCGGCCGCCGTGGCCATGGCCGGGCTCATCAGCAAGGTGCGGCCGGTGGGGCTGCCCTGGCGCCCGATGAAGTTGCGGTTGCTGGTGGACGCGCTCATCTCGCGGCCCCGCAGCTTGTCGTCGTTCATGCCGAGGCACATCGAGCAGCCCGCGTTGCGCCACTCGAAGCCCGCCTCGCGGAACACCTCGTGGAGCCCCTCGGCCTCCGCCTCCTTGGCCACCAGCTGCGAGCCCGGCACCACGATCGCCCGCACCCCCTTGGCCACCCGGTTGCCCTTGGCCACCGCGGCGGCGACCCGCAGGTCCGAGATGCGCGAGTTCGTGCAGGAGCCGATGAACACCACGTCGATCTTGGCCCCCGCGATCGGCTGGCCGGCCTCGAAGCCCATGTGGGCCAGGCCCTCACGGTAGGTGGCCCGCTCCGGCTCCGGCGCCGAGTCGGGCGACGGGATGCGCTCGCCCACTCCGACCGACTGCCCCGGGTTGATGCCCCAGGTCACCATCGGCGGAATCGCGCTGCCGTCGAGGCGCTTCACGTCATCGTAGGCGGCGCCGGCGTCGGACGCCATGCCCGTCCACCACGTCACCGCGCGGTCGAAGGCCGCGCCCTGCGGCGCGTACTGGCGCCCGCGCAGGTAGTCGAACGTGGTCTGGTCCGGATTGACGTAGCCGGAGCGGGCGCCGCCCTCGATCGACATGTTGCAGAGCGTGAGGCGCTCCTCCATCGTCATCCGGTCCACCACCGCCCCCGCGTACTCGTAGGCGTAGCCCACACCCCCGTTGACCCCCAGGGCGCGGATGATCGCGAGGATGACGTCCTTGGCGTAGACGCCCTTGGACAGCGTCCCGTCGACGCGGACCTGGCGAAGCTTGGGCTTGGCCATGGCCAGGCACTGGGTGGCCAGCACGTCGCGCACCTGGCTGGTGCCGATGCCGAACGCGATCGCCCCGACCGCGCCGTGGGTCGCGGTGTGGCTGTCGCCGCACGCGATGGTCATGCCCGGCTGGGTCAGCCCGAGCTCGGGCCCGATCACGTGCACGATGCCCTGGCGGCCGCTGTCCAGACCGAAGAGGGCCACCCGGCTCTGCTCGGCGTTGCGGATCATGTGGACCGTCATCTCCTCGGCCACCTCGTCCGCGAACGGCCGCTGCTGGGCGGTAGTGGGGATGATGTGGTCGAGGGTGGCGAAGGTCCGCTCCGGCATCCGGACCGGCAACTTGAGCTCGCGCAGCGCCTGGAAGGCCTGGGGCGAGGTGACTTCGTGGATGAGATGGAGCCCGATCAGGAGCTGCGTCTGCCCAGAGGGCAGTGTGCGCACCGTGTGAGCGTCCCAGACCTTGTCGAGCAGCGTTGACGCCATTGTCCCCTCCATGGCCGCGGCAGGCGGCCGGTCGGGAGAGTGTCCCGCCGGCAGACCGTTAAGTATAGTGAAATCTTCTTGCCGGTCCCGTAAGATCTACTAATGATAGATGCCGCCCTCCTTCCCGCCCTGCTGAGCCTGCTCACGGTGGCGCGCAGCGGCTCGGTGGGGGCGGCGGCGCGGCTGCACCATCGCACCTCCTCCGCGATCAGCCAGCAGATCCGCAAGCTCGAGCGGCACCTGGGCGTGGCGCTGCTCGAGCGGGCGGGCCGCGGCGTCCGGCTCACCGCGGCGGGCGAGGCCGCGCTGCCCGGCATCCTGAAGCTCGGGACCGAGACGGAGGCGCTCTTCGCCCACCTGGCCGAGCTGTCGGGGCGCCCGCCCGCGACCCTGCGCGTCGCGGTCAGCGACTACCTCGGGAAGGCCCTGCTGGTGCCGGTGCTGCGCGAGCTCCTGGAAGAGCGGTTGCCGCTGCGCTTCGAGATCGCCACCACCCACTCGCGCGAGGGCATCCGCCTCGTGGGACTCGGCGAGGTGGACTGCGCGGTGGTCACCGGCCAGGAGATCCCGCGCGGGCTCGAGGCCGAGCATCTCTTCGACCAGCCCTTCGTCTGGGTCGGACCCCGGCGCTCGGGGAGGCGGGTCCCGCTACCCGATCAGCTCGCCCGCGAGCCGCTGCTGCGGCTCGGAGCCGGCAGCCAGGGCCGGCGGCTCCTGGAGGACTACCTGACGCGCGAGCGCATCCAGCCCACCTCCACCATCGACGTGCCGAGCGTGTCGCTCCTGCTCGCGTACGTCTCCGGGGGCCTGGGCGTCGGCCTCGCCCCCGCCCTGGCCCTGGCCGAGCTCGACCGCGCCCGCGTCCGATGGGAGCGCGCCGCGGTGTCGGCGCTGCCGGTCGCGCTGGTGCACCGTCCCGGCTTCCGCCGTGGAGCCGCCGCGGGCCGCTTCGCGGCCCGGCTCATCGCCGAATGCGGGAAGGGGAGGTTTGCTAGGCCAGGACGCCGGGCCACGCGGCGATCGGAGCGCTGAAGCCCGGAAAGAGCGGCGCGACCGGCGCGCCCAGATGGCGCACCGCCACCTCGGTGAACAAGCTCCGGAAGTCGGTGGTCACCGCGAGATCCCGGCCGTCGAAGAGCTGATCGCGGGTCAATCCGGGCCAGCGTCCGTACACGCGGCCGCCCTTGACCGGTCCGCCCAGCGCCAGCATCGCGGTGCCGTGCCCGTGATCGGTGCCGCGGTTGCCGTTCTCGCGGACGGTCCGGCCGAACTCCGACATCGTCAGCACCACCACGTCACTCATCCGGGGGCCGAGATCCCGGTCCAGCGCGGCCAGGCCTTCCGCGAACTCCTTGAGACGCACGGCGAGCTGGCCCCGCTCATTGCCCTGCCCCGCGTGGGTGTCCCATCCGCCCACGTCCGCGAAGGCGATCTCGAGCCCGACGTCGGCCTTGATGAGCTGGGCGATCTGCCGCAGGCTCTCGCCGAAGCGCCCGCGCGGGTACACCGCGCCGTTCGCCGGCGCGATCCGCTGGGGCGCCGCCGCCTTGAGCATCTTCACCGCCTCGAACGTCTCGCGGCCGGTGCCGTAGAGGAGATCGCGCACGCCCTGCTCGTAGAGCGACTCGAAGCCCTTCCGTGCTCCGGCGCCCGCCCCCGCCATGGCCGCGCCGTCCTTGACGTCGAAGTCGGCCACGCTGTTCATCGCCACCGCGCCCACCTCCCCGCGCAGGATCCGCGGCAGGGCCGGCCCCAGGGAGACGGCCCGGAAGGGCGAGGCCGGCTCACGGGCCGGCATCCCGGCCAGCCCGCGCGCGAGCCACCCGTCTGGCGTGCTCTTGAGGCCGGGCGTCCCCGACTCCATGTAGTCCTGGGCGTCGAAGTGCGAGCGCGTGGTATCGGGCGAGCCGCACGCGTGCACGATCGCGAGACGCCGGTCGTCCCAGATCGGCCGGAGCGGCGCCAGCGAAGGGTGCAGGCCGAAGAACCCGTTCAGGTCGAGGGTGGCGTCGGCCGCGCCGGGAGCCGGGCGGGCGATCGCGATGTTGCCGCGCACGGCATAGTAGTCGGGGTCGCCGTGCGGGACGATCATGCTGAGGCCGTCCACCGCGCCACGCTGGAAGATGGCGATCAGGATCTTCGGCCGGGCCGTGGTGCTCCCCTGCGCGAAGGCCGCGCGGGCGAGGAAGCGAGGAGGGCCGGCCAGCGCGAACAGGGCGAGGGCGCCGCCCTTCATGAACGACCGCCGCGTGCAGCAATCCATCGCTATCTCCGCTGGAACTCGGGCGAGCCCAGGACGAGCGCGGCCAGCTTCTCCACGTCGGTGTCCTTGGCCACCCGGTCGTAGGTGGTGGTGCGGGTGATCTCCGGGCTCTCGAGCTGGCCGGCCAGCACCGCCCGGGTCCGGGCCGACGCCTCGCCGTGGAGGACCACCGCGAGCAACCGGTCGAGCACCTGCGCGGGCTGCGTGCGGTCGGTGTTCGTGAGGAACCACGCCACGTCCACGCGGGCGCCGCGGACGCGGTTCTGGGCCAGGCCGAGCGCGAAGTTCATGCGACCGAGCAGCGCGCCGGTGTTCACCCAGGCCTCCGCGCGGTCCGGGTAGCCAGTGGGTGGCTGCGCCTCGTAGAGCGGCGCGCCGAGCTTGCCGACCTCCCGCGCCAGCGCGATCCCGCCGCCGCCGACGGGGTCGGCGACGAGGCGGCCGTCGAGCGCGCGCACCGCGCTGGCCACGACCTCCAGCGGCGTCTTGATCTTGGCGCGATAGGCCTCCGCCGACCAGAACTCCGGCGAGGTGACGATCGTCTCGAGGGTCGCGCGGATGTCGCCGGCCGTCCTCCGGAAGGTGGCGGCGGTGCGCTCGACCAGGGCCGCGGGCGGGTCGTCGCTCACGAAGCGGCGGGCGAGCTTGGTCGCGATGAAGTGCGCGGTCGCCTCGTGCCGCACCAGGATGTCGATCACGTGCTCGCCGTCCTGCTGGCCGCCGCCCGCCGGGATCACCTGGCCCAGGACGCGCTTGGCCCCGCGATCGTGGGCCGCCGGGCGGAAGATGAAGCCGCCGCCCTGCTGGGGCCGGTCGATCGTCCAGCCGGTGAAGCAGCGCGCGACCTCGACCACGTCCTGCTGCGTGTAGCCGCCGTCCACTCCGAGGGTGTGCAGCTCCATGAGCTCGCGGGCGTAGTTCTCGTTGAGCCCCATGCGCCGGCCCGCGTTGGCGCCGCCGGGCACCACGAAGTCGGCGCGCGTGCTGAGCCAGTTGTCGAGGTAGAAGAGCATCGCGGGATGACGCGCGGTGGCCAGCACGAGGTCGCGGAACCGCCCGAGCGCGTGCGGCCGGATCGCCTCCCGCTCGTAGGCCGGCAGCATCCAGCGCACCGCCCCCTTCTGCCCGTAGACGTTGAAGTGATTGAACCAGAAGTCCACCATCACTTCCTCGAGCTGCCGGTCGCTCGCGATCGCGCGCGTGATCCGGGCCGCCTGCATCTGCCCGTTGATGACCGCGGGCCGGCGCTCGGCCGGATACGTCTCCATGATCTCCTGGCGGCTCATCTCGCCCGAGGCCAGCCGCTGCTGCACCTGCGGGCCGAGCGGCGGATAGTCGCGGTAGAGGGCGGCCGCGCTCTGCGCGAGCACCGGATAGGATGCGAGCGCCTGCTCCACCGCCGGATCCGGAATCCCGCCCGGGTGGAGCTCCCGCTCACCCGCTCGACGTCGCCCGGTCGCGGTCCGTAGCCGAGCCGGTTCAGGGCGTGGAGGATGACCTGATCCGGGCCGAGGGGCGAGGCGGGCAGCCTCAGCGCCGACGGGATGCCGGCCGGCGAAGCGGGCGGCGGCGCGGCCGTCCGCGCCGACGCCGACGAGCACGCCACCCCGATCATCCCCACCAGGATCAAGCTGGCACCGCGCAAGACTCGCCGCATCGCCTCTCCTCTTTCAGCGTCCGGTCAGCGTACAGACGCCTCCCCGTATCTTAGTGTTTACAGGCGGTTCGAAAAAGGTCTAGTCGGCGGGGGGGATGACCGCGACCTTGATCGAATCGGGGGCGCGGTGCGCTTCGAAGGCATCGTCGATACGGTCCAGCGGGAAGGTCCGGG
>DATFUK010000632.1:0-4664 GCA_035260865.1 Candidatus Methylomirabilota bacterium
GGCCTGGTCGAGCACCCGCCGATACGGCGACTCCGCCTCGAGCGATCGCACCGCGAGGTCCCGCGAGCCCCGGCGACCACCGAGCACCCGCTCCTCCTGCGAGAACGCGGCGAGGAACTGCCCCCACTGGCGCATCGCCTCGACTCGATAGTCGCGCTCGAATCGGGCGACCGCGTCGCGCACGTCGGCGGCATTCGGCGCCAGGGCGCGCAGTCCCTGGGTCAGCGGCTGGATGGCGTCGTTCCACGCGCGCCCGGTGAAGGGCGCGTCGACCTGGAGCGGGCCGTCCCATCCCCAGAAGTCGCGGGAACGCACCGGGGCGAACTGGCTGCTGGCCGAGGCCAGGATCCACTCGGTACGGAGGCCGCCCGCGCTCAGCCACCGACTGACCCGCGTCACGTCGCGGCCGCGCGCCTCGTCGAGGGCGGCCGGGTCGCCCAGCAAGTCGAGGTAGGCGGCGTGCGTCCGCCGGAAGGCCTTCACCGCTTCTTCGTTGTCCTGCGCTCTCGGTTCCGCCGCGCCGAGGAGCGTGCGATAGCTGGGCCAGGCGCCCGCGTCGTCCACCGGGCAATGTCCCTCGGACCGGCATCGGCCGAGTAGCGAGATGCGCTGGAGCACCGCGCCCACCACCACCGGTGCCTTCGGGCCCGGAACGAGCGCCCGGTCGAGCGCGACGTCGACCGGGGCGTCGACCTCGGCCTTGAACACCTCCACGTACCGGCGGCCGATCGGACCGGCCAGGCGCGTGTCCTGGCGGAGCCAGAAATCGGTGGTGACCCGGTTCCAGAAGCCATGCGGCGTGAGCGTCGCGAGCGTGTTCCGGCACCGGTCGAGCCGCTCGAGCCGTCCGGCCAGCCCGGTGGTCGTGGTGGCTCCTCCGGAGCCCAGACAAGGATTCACGTCGAGGCGGGCCAGCGCGCGCGAGTTCCGGACGAACGAGACGGTCAGCAGCAGACACACCACGAGCGCGCCCGCTCCGACCGCGTACACGACCTCCGGGCGTCCGCGGCTCTGCCGGCGGCGGACCGTGGCGGACCGGCGTACGAGCTCGCGATCCTTGGGCAGGATGGCCCCGAACAGGTCCCGCACGAAGAGCGAGCCGGCCGGCCGCGACGCCGCCCGAGCGGCCCCGTCCTCCAGGCCGAGGGTTCTGGCCAGATAGGAGGTGGGCGCTCCGTCTCCGGTCGCCGCGGTGAAGAAGACGCCCCGGAACCACGGGGTCTCGTCGTACTGATTGGCGCGGAGCAGGGCCTCGGCGAACGCCCGCAGTGGCCTCGTGAGCGCCCGGAACTCCTCGGGGAACAGGAAGCGCCTCCCCACCTGCGGGTCGGCGTCGCGTCGGTCCAGGACCGAGAGGCGCAGACGATCGAGCTGGCGGCCGACGGTCTCGACCGCCCGGCCAAAGAGCGCCGGTGAGGCCTCCTCGCGGCCGTCCTCGCTGACCCAGCCCATCGCCTGGCTGCGATGCGCTTCCGGCACCTCGGCGAAGAACTCGCCGAACCCGGCCAGGAGATCGATCTTGGTGACGACGAGATAGACGGGCGGCCGCACGCCGACGCGCCTGGTCAGGTGGTCGAGCCGGCGGCGGAGCTGGGTGGCCTCGTCCTTGAGCGTCGCGGCTGAGCGCGAGGCGAGGGAGTCGGCGGACACCGTCACGATCACGCCATTGAGCGGGTCCACCGGTCGCGCGCTCCTGAGGAGCGAGAGGAACTCCTCCCACTCCCGCCCGTCGGCCCGCGCGTCGACCGGGAAGGCGTATCGCCCGGGCGTGTCGAGAATCACCGCGCCATCGAAGAACCACCAGTCACAGGTCCGGGTACCCGACACCGCCTGCCTGACCGTCGAGACCGACGCGGGGGGATTGCCGGCTCTGATCAGCTCGCTCTTCCCCGACCCTCGCTCGCCGAGCGCGACGAACCAGGGCAGCGCACCCACCGCGTCGTCGCCCTGACCGCCGAGCTTGGAGCCGCGCAGTCGGGCGAGGGCCTGGCTCCACTTCGCCCGCAGCTCCCGGACGGTGTCCCCGGTCGCCTCGCCGGGACGACCGAGCTCGCCGCCGGGCGCCCGACCGTGATCGGCCGGCGCGGCCGCTCCGTGGGCCGAATGCTTCCGCGTCCACCACCAGGCGGCCGCTCCGACGAGGGCCAGGAGCACGACCACACCCAGGAGCACGAAGAACAGCGTCCACGAGCGCCACGCGGCGACCGCGAGCAGCGCGATGACGAGAACGAGCACGACGATCGCGCCGGCCCACACGTAGGTCTTCCGGCGCGGCGACGCGGCGGGCCTGGCTTCGACATGGGCCGCGGGCCCGGCGGCCGAGGCGACGATCTGATCGCGATCGATGACGATCGTGCCGGTGCCGTGCGCGGCCTCGCCCAGCGAGAAGATGACCTTGGGTCCGGTGGCCGCGAACTGGATCGCGTCCCCGTCCCGCAGGAGCGTCGTCTGGTTGATCCGGCGCCCGTTGACCAGGGTCCCGTTCCGGCTCTGGAGGTCGCGGATCGAGACCTGCTCCCCTTGACAGAGGATCTCGGCGTGGTGCCCGGAGACCTCCCGGTCCGCGGCGGGGTCGAACTTGAGGTCGTTGTCGGGGTTACGGCCGACACGGATGCGCTCGAGGTCGAACTCCTCGACCTGCCCGCGCTTGCTGCCTTCGACGTGCTTCAGGAAGATCATGCGTTCTCAGGCACCGAGACGTGGCGACCCGAAGGGAGATGCCGCGTGGAGCCGCGAGGCAGGACAACGCCCTGGTCTCAGCAAGATCCCGATCTCAAGCGCCCCCTGGCCCCGGTGAGCTAGATAGCCCGGTAGACCGCAGAGTAGTAGAGCACGTCACGGGGAGTCAAGCTTGACTCGATGCACCGGGCGACGTAGTGTAACCGCGTTGGAGATCCCTTTGCGGGAGCCTCCCCCGAGAGGAAGCCGATGCCCATCCCGCCGATGACCCGCCGGTACGAACGAGGCCTCCTGCTTGTCGGAGTGACCGCGGGCCTGATCGCCTTGGCCCTGATTCCTGGGGCCTCGATGCGCAAAAGTTTCGCCCTCGCGCAAGTGGGCTGGCAAGCGGGGCAGTACCGGGATGCCAGCACCCCCGCAGGGAAAGGTCCCACAGCGACCACCCGATCCGCCAAGCAGCTCGCCCTCGCCGAGACCGCGGTGCAACGGCCTCGACTGCAGCCGGGGGAAGCGGCGACGCTGCGGGCGCTCTACGACGTGCCGGAACCGATCCAGGTCCGGGAGATCCGGACCATTCGCTACGACGGCCTCGTCCTGGCCCGGATCGAGCGCGTGGTCGCGCGGACCAGCGGCAGCGTCCAGAGCGAGTATCGAGTGAACGTGCCCAAGGACGCCGTCGAGGGGTGGTACGCGGTGACGACGACGGTCGAGCGGGTGGAATCGCCGACCCGTGGAGGAGCGCCCGAGCAGAAGGAGACCGGTTTCTTCGTCGAGACCAGGGGAGCGGCGAGTCCCGCGGCGCCCGCCGCCGGGACGACGAGCGGCGGAGCCTCCGGGAGCCCACCCGCGGCCACGGTCGCACCCGCGCCCGCCCCTCAGGCCGCCGACGACGGGATCGCGGTGAGATTGTGGGCCGAGAAGACGCGCTACCGCATGGGCGAGCGGCTGGCTTTCAACTTCGAGACCAATCGAGACGCGTTCCTCACGATCGTGAACGTGGGCACCAGTGGAGAGGTGACGATCCTCTTCCCGAACCGCTTCTCGGGCGGTCACGGCGTCAAGGCCGGCCGCACCTACCGCATCCCCGAAACGAGCGACAGCTACGAGCTCGAGCTGAAGGGACCGCCCGGGGTGGAGCTGGTGTACGCCCTCCTCACGCTCAAGCCCGTGCTCTTCCTCGCGACCGACTTCCCGTCGTCCGGCGCGGTCTTCCCCTCGACGGCCGATCGCGTGTCGCGCGTCACCCGCGACATCAACGTCGCCGCGAAGTCGATCCCGCTTCGCGAACAGGCTCGTGCCATGATCGAGCTGGAGGTCACCCGCTGACCATGGCCCACCGGAGCCGACGCCGCTCGCTGACCGCGCGAGGCCTCGGCGTCGGCGCCCTGGTGCTCGCCGCCCTCGGCTGCGCGCCGACTCCGGCTCCGGCCCCCAAGGCGGCCGAGCCGCGGCCGGCGAACCCGGGCCAGGCCGCGGACGCGTTCCTGGTGGTGGACTGCCTCCTGCCCGGCCAGATCCGCCGCCTCGGCAACCAGGTCACCTATGTCGGCGCGCGGCGGGGCGAGAAGACCACGGCCCGGGATTGCGAGATCCGTGGAGGCGAATACGTCGCCTACGACCGCGCCGACTACAAGACGGCGCTGCAGGTCTGGCTCGAAGCGGCGCAGCGGGGCGATGCCAAGGCCCAGACCTACGTGGGCGAGATCTATGAGAAGGGCCTGGGGGTTCCCCCGGACTACGCGGCGGCGGCCCAGTGGTACCGGCGGGCGGCCGAACAGGGCTATGCTCCGGCCGCGCTGAGCCTCGGCGTGCTGTACGAGAACGGGCTCGGCGTCGCGCGAGACCCCAAGCAGGCCGCCCAGTGGTACAGCCGCGCGAACGGGACCAGCACCGTGACCGTCGATACCGGCGGGGGCGCCCGCACCGACGTTCGACGGCTGGAGGCGCAGGTGGAGACCCTGCGCGCCGACCTGCGAGCCAAGCAG
>DATFUK010000633.1:0-3367 GCA_035260865.1 Candidatus Methylomirabilota bacterium
CGCCTGTTCCCGGCCGCCGACATGCGCGCGAACTTCGCGGGCAAGCCCGAGTTCGCGGCCGCGACCGCGTTCCGCAACGGCAGCCTCCAGGGCGCCTACCTGATGCTGGCCGCCCGCGCGCTCGGCCTCGACTGCGGGGCCATGTCCGGCTTCGACAACGCCAAGGTGGACGCCGAGTTCTTCCAGGACGGACGGGTGAAGTCGAACTTCCTGTGCAATCTGGGTCACGGCGATCCGACCAAGCTCACGCCGCGCGGGCCGCGCCTGCCGTTCGACGACGCCTGCCGCATCCTCTAGAGGAGATCCGATCATGGCATCCAAGCTCCTGGGAGCCCACGTCAAGCGCAAGGAGGACCCGCGCCTGATCACGGGCGTCTCGCAGTACGTGGCCGACATCGCGATGCCCGGCATGCAGCACGTGGTGTTCGTGCGAAGCCCGCACGCGCACGCGCGGGTCCGCGGCATCAAGAGCGCCGCCGCCGCGAAGCTCCCGGGGGTGGTGGCGGTGGTGACCGGCCAGGATCTCAAGGCGCACTTCGCGCCGATTCCCACCGCGACCGTTTCGGCCGAGGGCGGCGGCGCGGCCGAGATCAAAGTCGGACGCCAGCACTACCCGCTGTCGCTGGATCGCGTGCGCTACGTGGGCGAGCCGGTCGCCGCGGTGATCGGCACCTCCCCGGAGGCCGCGATGGACGCGGCCGCCCTCGTCGAGGTGGACTGGGAGCCGCTGCCCGCGGTGGCCGACGCCTTCGCGGCGATGGCGGACGGGGCGCCCCAGCTCTTCGACGACGCGCCCAAGAACATCGAGCACGGCACCACGATCAAGGCCGGGGACCCGGACGCGGCCTTCGCGAAGGCGCACCGGGTGGTCAAGCAGCGCATGAACAGTCAGCGCCTCTCCGGCGTTCCCATGGAGACCCGTGCGGTCCTCGCCGCGCCCGATTTCGCGAGCGGAGGGCTCACGGTCTGGGCGACGCACCAGGCGCCCCACGTGCTGCGCGGCGGCCTGGCCGATGCGCTCCGCATGCCCCAGAACCAGATCCGGGTCATCTGCCCGGAGGTGGGCGGTGGGTTCGGGGTGAAGTTCGGGACGTATCCGGAGGACGTGACGGTCGCCGCGCTCGCGCGGCTGCGCAAGGTCCCGCTGCGGTGGATCGAGAGCCGCGTCGAGCACATGACCGGTACCACCCACGGCCGCGCCCAGGTCACCGACCTGGAGGCGGCGGTGGACGCCGACGGCCGCATCGACGGCCTCCGCATGCACGTGGTGGCCGACATCGGGGCCTACCCGATCTTCACGTTCATTCCCGACCTCACCCTGATGATGGGGGTGGGCGTGTACCACGTGAAGAACGTGGAGCTCAAGAGCACGTGCGTGTTCACCAACACCACGTCGGTGGCCGCCTACCGCGGCGCGGGCCGGCCGGAGGCCGCCTACTATCTCGAGCGGCTGGTGGACTGCATCGCGATGGAGCTGGGCAAGCCCCCGGAGGACGTGCGCCGCGTGAACTTCATCCCGCCCGGCGCCTTCCCCTACGCCGCCCCCACCGGGCAGAACTACGACAGCGGCGAGTACGCGCGGGCGCTGGCCAAGAGCCTCGAGGTGTCGAAGTACACCGCGCTCCGCGCCGAGCAGCGCCAGCGCATCGAGAAGGGCGACCGGAAGCTCCTCGGCATCGGCATGGCGTGCTACGTCGAGATGTGCGGCTTCGGACCGTACGAGAGCGCGATGATCCGGGTGGAGCCGAGCGGAACGGTGACCGCCTACACCGGCGCCTCCGCGCACGGGCAGGGGCACGAGACCACGTTCGCCCAGCTCATCGCAGACTATCTGGGCGTGGACTTCGATCAGGTGGTGGTGCGCCACGGTGACACGACCGGCGCGCCGATGGGCTTCGGCACCGGGGGCAGCCGCAGCCTGGTCGTCGGCGGCTCCGCCATGGTGAAGGCGGCCGAGAAGGTCCAGGAGCGTGCCCGCCGCGTCGCGGCGTCCGCGCTGGAGGCCGCGTTCGAAGACGTCGTGGTCACCGACGGGCGCTATCACGTCAAGGGCTCGCCGGACAAGAGCCTGACCCTGGCCAAGATCGCCGAGAAGGCGTACGGCGAGGGCCTGCCCGCCGGGATGGAGCCGGGGCTCGAGGCCACCGAGTACTTCCGCCCGCCGCAGCTCGTCTATCCGTTCGGCGCGCACGTGGCGGTGGTGGAGGTGGACCGCGACACCGGCCGGGTCACGCTGCGCGACTTCACCTCGGTGGACGACTGCGGCGTCCGCGTCAGCCCGTTGCTGGTGGACGGGCAGGTGCACGGCGGCATCGCCCAGGGCGCGGCGCAGTCGCTCCTCGAGGAGGTGGTCTACAGCGCGGACGGCCAGCTCGTGACCGGCACGCTAATGGACTACGCGGTCCCGCGCGCGGAGGACCTGCCGTTCTTCGTGACGGACCAGACGGTCACGCCCTCGCCGTTCAACCCGCTGGGCGCCAAGGGCATCGGCGAGGCCGCGACCATCGGCTCGACGCCCGCGGTGGTCAACGCGGTGGTGGACGCGCTGAAGCCGTTCGGGGTGCGCCACCTCGACATGCCGCTGCGCCCCGAGCGTGTGTGGCGGGCGATCCAGCAAGGCCCGAAGAAGTAGCTCGTTCCCGGTGACCGCCACCCGGGGCGCGCTGGTGGCTCTCGTGGTGGCCGGCCTTCTCTGCTCGGGCGCGCCGGCGGCCCGCGGCCAGCCGGCCGCGGACCCCACGCACGCCGAGGTCTTCTATCCGAGCGGGAAGCTGCGTATCCAGGCGTACCTCTACCGGCCGGATGGAGCCGGTCCCTTCCCGACCGTCATTTACAACCACGGGTCGCGCCCGCCGGCGCGCGAGCGCCAATCGGCTCCGTTCGAGCACATCGGCCGCTTGCTCGCCCGGGCCGGGTACGCGGTGCTGGTCACCGAGCGCCGAGGCTACGGCCGCTCCGACGGGCCGACCTGGTCGCAGGAGGTCGGAGCCGACTCGCGGCGCGTGGTCCCGCGACTGGAGGCGGAAACCGACGACGTGTTGGCCGCGCTGCCGTATCTCGGCACGCTGCCGTTCGTCGACTCGAAGCGGCTGGGCGTCATGGGCTGGTCCTTCGGCGGCATCGTGACGCTGTTCGCGGTGAGCCGCAGTCACGAGTTCCTGGCCGCGGTCGATCAGGCGGGCGGCGCGCTGACCTGGAACGCCAACCCGGCGATCCGGAGCTCGCTCACCGCCGCCGCCGGCCGTGTGACGACGCCGATGCTGCTCCTCGTGTCGGAGAACGACCGGACGACCGAGTCCATCACCGCCGTCGGCGACGTGCTCGAGAGGCGGGGGATCGGGCATCGGGTCGTGATCTACCCGCCGTT
>DATFUK010000634.1:0-5581 GCA_035260865.1 Candidatus Methylomirabilota bacterium
CAGCCGCGTGACCCTGGTCGAGATGACCGACGGCCTGCTGCCCGGTGTGGACCGTGACCTGGTCCAGCCGCTCCAGCGCCGGGTGGACAAGCTCTTCACCGCCACTCACCTCGAGACCAGACTGACCGCGCTCCGAGAAATCGGCGCGGAGATCGAGGCCGATCTGGAGGGCCGGGCCACCGAGCGCTTCGACCGGGTGCTGGTGGCGGTGGGCCGGCGGGCCCAGAGCGACGGCCTCGGCCTCGAGGCCACCCGGGTGCGCCTCACCGAACGGGGCCGCTTCATCCAGGTGGACGCGCGCTGCCGCACCGAGGATCCACGGATCTACGCGGTCGGGGACGTCACCGGCGAGCCAATGCTCGCGCACCGGGCGATGCGCCAGGGCAAGGTCGCCGCAGAGGTGCTGGCCGGGCGCCCCGCCGCGTTTGACAACGTGGCGATCCCGGCCGTCGTCTTCACCGACCCCGAGATCGCCTGGTGCGGCCTCAGCGAAGCTCAGGCCAAGGATCAGGGACTGACGGTCAAGATAGCGAAATTCCAGTGGGCTGCTTCCGGCCGCGCCGCGACGGTCGGCCGCGCGGACGGCCTGACCAAGCTGGTCGCCGACGCCTCCTCCGGGCGCGTGCTCGGCGTCGGCATCGTGGGACCCGGCGCCGGCGAGCTGATCGCCGAGGCGACACTGGCGGTCGAGACCGGCGCGCTGGTCGAGGACGTGGCCGTGACCATCCACGCCCACCCGACCTTGTCGGAAGGCTTGATGGAGGCGGCCGAGCACCTCCTCGGCGGCTGAGACCGGCCCTGCCCGAGTCGGTCCGCGTCGTCGTCGCCTCGGGCAGTGTGACCGCGCTGGTCTATCCGCCTCCCGAGTCCGCGCGCCCCCTGGCCACCCTGATCCTGGCCCACGGCGCGGGCGCCCCGCAGTCGAGCACCTTCATGGTCGACTTCGCCCAGGCGCTCGCCCGGCGCGGCTGCCACGCCGTGACGTTCAACTTCCCCTATATGGAGCAGGGCCGGCGCCTGCCCGACCGGGCTCCCACCCTCGAGGCCTGCTTCCGCGACGTCGTCGCCGCGGTCCGCGGCCGGCCCGACCTCACGGCCGGCCCGCTCGTGATCGGCGGCAAGTCCATGGGTGGACGCATGGCCACGCACCTGGCCGCCCAGGGCCTGGAGGACCTGGCCGGCGTCGTCGCCCTCGGCTACCCGCTTCATCCGCCGGGCCGGCCGCAGCAGCTTCGCGCCCAGCACCTCGCGCAGATCCGGCAGCCGACGCTGATCGTGCAGGGCTCCCGCGACGCGTTCGGCACGCCCGAGGAGCTCCGGCCCGCGCTCGCGCCCCTGGGCGCGCTGGCGACGCTCCACGTCGTCGAGGGCGGCGACCACTCGTTCAAGGTCCCGAAGCGCGGCCCGATCACCCAGCAGGCGGTCTTCGAGCGGGTGCAGGACGAGATCGCGGGCTGGATCGGGCGGCTGGCCTGACGGTCAGCGCAGGTCGAGCTCGATCCCGCCGACCGCTCCCGCGACCACGTTGTAGAGCCAGGTGGTGAGAAGCGTGACGAGGAAGCCGAGCACCCCGTAGAGCACCGGGAAGATCACCACCGCCGCGACGCCCCACGGGGCGTACGCGCCGTCAGCGCGGAAGAGCGCGGCGATCGAGAAGAGCGCCCCCACGACGAGACCGAAGATCGCGTAGAGCACCGCGACCACCTTCGCGGCCGACAGGGGCCCGATCCGATGGAGCACCATGCGTGGCCTCCTTCCGGGTTAGAGACGCTTGAGCAGCCACTCGGGCGTCAGGCTGATGGCCCAGGAGTTCAACAGCACGTAGTAGTTCGTCGCGACCAGGATGCCCACCAGCACCAGCAGGACCCCCGCCGCGCGCTCCACGGTCGGGATGAAGGGCCGGTACCGCTTGAAGAACCGGAGGAAGCTGCCCAGGGCGATCGAGGAGAGCAGGAACGGCAGGCCGAGACCGGCCGAGTAGAAGAGCAGGAGCGTCACCCCCTGGCCCACCGTCTTGTCGTTGCTGGCCAGGGTGAGGATGGAGCCCAGGATCGGCCCCACGCAGGGCGTCCAGCCGATCGCGAAGGTGAGGCCGACCAGGAAGGAGCCGAGCAGCCCGGCGGGCTTGCTCTGGACCTGGATCTGCTGGGTGCGCCCGAAGATCCCGATGCGCAGGATGCCCGCGATGTAGAGGCCGAACACGATGATGAGCACGCCGCCCGCGATCCGGATCCACTCGCGGTAGTCGAGCAGGAACTGGCCGGCCGCGCTGAACGACGCGCCCAGGCTCACGAAGACCACGCTGAAGCCCAGGATGAAGGCGAGCGAGTGCACGAGCACGCGGGTGCGGGCCCCCGCGGTCACCTCGTGGGTGAGGCGGTCCACCGACATCCCGGTGATGAACGAGAGATACGACGGGAAGAGCGGCAGCACGCAGGGAGACAGGAACGAGAAGAGCCCGGCCGAGAACGCGACGAAGACCCCGAGCGACTCGCTCACTTGAGCAGCGACTCGATGATCGCGTGCGCCGACTTGCCGTCCCACTCGCGGGTCCCGTTGGCGAACAGCACGCGCTTGCCCTTCCGGTCGATGAGGAAGGTGGACGGGACCGCCCAGACCCCGTAGCGCTCGCGCACCGCCATCCGGGGATCGAGCCCGATCGGGAACGTGAGCCCGAACTGCTTCACGAACGGGCTCACCACGCTCGCGCCCTGCAAGTCGAGGGAGACCGCGAGCACCACGAGGCCGCGCTCCTTGTAGGCCTGGTGCAGGCGCTCCATGGCGGGCATCTCCTCCCGGCACGGCTCGCACCAGGTGGCCCAGAAGTTCAGGAACACCACCTTGCCCTTGAGATCGGCGAGCCGGATGACGCGGTCGTCGGGAGTGCGAAGCTCGAAGTCGGGCGCGTCCTTGGCCGGCTTGGGGCGAATCAGCGAGAGGGCCGCCACCGGGTCCTCTCCCGCCGCCCAGCCCGGCGCCAGCACCGGGGCAAGGGCGAAGAGCGCCACGACGACGCGGCTTTTCACGCGCCGAGTATACACCCCGGGCCTCGGCCTCCCGCGGTGGGCGCCATCCGTGGGCCGGCCGTTCTGTGGTAGGGTTGTCCATTCATGGTGGCAACGGCATCCCAGGTGGTCACGATCATCGCCGATGACCTGACCGGCGCCTGCGATACGGGCTGCCTCTTCGCGGGCGCGGGCCCGGTCGGCGTCCTCGCGGCGCCCGCCCTCACCGTCCCCGGCTCCTCCGCGATGGCGCCCGTGATCACGATGGACACCGAGAGCCGGGCCCTGCCGCCCCGGGAGGCCGCCGCCGCGATCCACGCCGCCGCCCGGCAGCTGGGCGAGCGGCTCGCCGCGGGCCCCGTGTTCAAGAAGATCGACTCCACGTTGCGCGGTGCCGCCGGCGTCGAGCTGACCGCGCTGCTGGAGCACGGGCCTCCCTTCACGGGCGCACTCGTCTGCCCCGCCTTCCCGGCTCAGCGCCGCGTCGTACGTCATGGCCGCCTCCTGGTCGACTCCGTTCCCGTCCACGAATCTGCGATCGCCCGCGACCCCGCCTTCCGCGCCGCCAGCTCCGAGGTGGCGGCGCTGCTCGCGGGCGGGGCGCCGGTGGTCCTGCTCGGGCTCGACGACGTCCGGGCCGGTGCGGAGAAGGTCGCCCACGTGCTCGAGCGCCACCGCGGCGCCCTGGTCGCCGCCGACGCGGAGACCGACGCCGACCTGGCGACGCTCGCGGAGGCCGCCCTCGCGGCGCCGGGCACGCTGATCGCCGGCTCGGCGGGGCTCGGGCGCGCGCTGAGCCGCGCGCTCGGGTGCGCCGCGCCCGCGGTCGCGCTGCCCGCGGGGCGCGCGCGGCTCGTTGTCATCGGGAGCCTCCACCCCGCCAGCCGCGCTCAGCTCGACGCCCTGCTCGCCGCGGGCGCGCCGCTCGTCACCGCCGACGCCCAGGGCCACGGCGATCCCGCGCCCGCGGTGGCTGCGCTCGCGGCCGGCCGCGGCGCGGTCGTGGCCAGCGTGACCGCGCCGGCGGACCGCGAGGCGGTCGCACGGCAGCTGGCCGCCGCGGCCGCGCGCGTCCTCGAGCGCGCGGTGCCCGATCTGGTCGCGGTCACCGGCGGCGACACCGCGTACGCGCTGCTCCGCGCATTGCGTCCGCGACGCTTCGACCTGGTCGGTGCCCCCGCCGACGGCCTCGCCCTCGGCCGCCTCGTCCTCGACGACCGCCGCCCCCTGGCGCTGCTCACCAAGGCGGGCGGGTTCGGCGGGGCCGATCTCCTCACCACGCTCCTGGGAGGAACCTCGTGACCGCCTCTCGCGTTCCCGTGCTCGGCATCACCATGGGCGACCCCGCCGGCGTGGGGCCCGAGATCACCGCCAAGGCGCTCGCGCACCCCGAGGTCACCGCGGCCTGCCGCCCGGTGGTCATCGGCGACCGCTCGGTGATGGCGGCCACCCTCGCGCTCCTGCGCTCCCCGCTCACCCTGCACGCGGTGACCTCGGTGGCGGAGTGCACGTTCGAGCCGGGCCGGCTCGAGTGCTTCGACCTCGCCAACGTGGACGCCGCGACGCTACCCAGGTCCACGGTGAGCGCGGAGGCCGGGCGCGCCGCCTACGCCTACATCGAGACCGGGGTGCGCCTCTGCCAGGCTGGCGCGATCGACGGCATCGTCACCGCACCGGTCAACAAGGAGGCCCTCGCCGCCGCGGGCGTCCAGCACTCCGGGCACACCGAGATCCTGGCGCGGCTCACCGGCACGAAGGACTTCGCGATGCTCCTGATGGGCAAGGAGCTCAAGGTCATCCACGTGACCACCCACGTCGCGCTCCGCCGCGTGCCCGACCTGGTCACGCGCGAGCGGGTGGGCCGCGTCATCCACCTGGCGCAGCAGACCATGACCGGCCTCGGCCGGCCGCGGGCGCGCATCGCGGTGTGCGGGCTCAACCCACACGCGGGCGAGGACGGCCTCTTCGGCGACGAGGAGAAGACCCAGATCATCCCGGCGGTGGAGGACGCGCGCCGCGAGGGGCTCGACGTGTACGGCCCCCTGCCCGCCGACACGCTGTTCTCGCGCGCCCGGGGCGGGGAGTTCGACATCGTGATCGCGATGTACCACGACCAGGGCCACGTGCCGGTGAAGACCCTCGGCTTCAACTACGACGAGAAGAGCGGCACCTGGACCGGGCTCTCCGGCGTCAACGTCACGGTGGGCCTGCCGTTCCTCCGGGTCTCGGTGGACCACGGCACCGCCTTCGACCGCGCCTGGAAAGGCATCGCCAACCCCGAGAGCATGCTCGAAGCCATCGACGTCGCGGTGCGCATGCTCACCCCGAAGCCCTCCAACCCCTGACGAGGATCCCCCATGGACGAGCGCGCGCTACGCGAGATGATCTCCGACGTGAAGGCGGGTCGCCTGAGCCGGCGGAGCTTCGTGCAGACGATGGTCGGCCTCGGCCTCACCGCGCCGCTGGCCGCCCAGATGCTGACGGCCTCGGGCGCGGCCGCGCAGCCGAAGGCCGCGGTGTTCACGCCGACCCGGCGCGGCGGCGGCGGCCACCTGAGGACGCTCTGGTGGCAGGCG
>DATFUK010000635.1:0-2258 GCA_035260865.1 Candidatus Methylomirabilota bacterium
CTGGTGGATGCGCGCGGGGAGGGCCAGCAGCTCTTCCTCTTTTCGCCGCGCCTGCTCGGCTTCTCGCTCGGCTTCTCGGTCGTCCTGGGCGCGCTCGCCGCCACCTACGCCACCCTCCGGATCGTCCGCCTCTCGCCCGCCGAGGCCATCCGGCGGGGGGCCTGAAGGGGGGGCACCTGGAGTGCTCGTCCGCGCGCGCGGCCTCGCCAAGACGTTCCACGGTCCCGACGGCCGCCCGGTGCCGGTGCTCCACGGCGTGGACGTCGAGGTGAAGCCGGGCGAATTCGTGGCGGTCGCGGGGCCGTCCGGCTGCGGCAAGTCCACCCTGCTGAACCTGCTCGGGCTGCTCGAGCCGCTCGACGCGGGCGAGATCTGGCTCGACGACGTCTGCGTGAGCCGGCTCTCCCGCCGCGCCCAGTGCGGGGTGCGCGGGCGCTCGCTCGGCTACGTCTTCCAGTCCTTCCTGCTGATCGCGGGGCTGACCGCGCTCGAGAACGTGCTGCTCGCCGCGCGCTACGTGGCCCGCCCGCGGCCGACCGCGCTGGCGGACGCGCGCGTCCTCATGGACCGGCTCGGGGTCGCGCATCGCGCCGATCACTATCCGGCGCAGCTCTCGGGCGGCGAGCAGCAGCGCGTGGCCTATTGCCGGGCGGTCCTCAACGCGCCGCCGCTCGTGCTCGCCGACGAGCCGACCGGCAACCTGGACGAAGGGCACGCCGCGGTGATCCTCGCCGAGCTGCGCGCGCTCTGCCGGGAGCGCGGGACCTCGGTCGTTCTGGTCACGCACCGGGCCGACGCGGCCGCCCGCGCCGACCGGGCGCTCCATCTGCGGGCGGGGCGGCTCGAGTCGCAAGAAGGCGACGGGCACTCATGATCGGCCGCAGCCTCTAGTGGGGCGGCGTGGCGTCGCGGGTGTCGCGGTCCTCCTGGTCGTGGCCCTGGCCGCGGCGCTGCTCGCTCCGGGTCTCGGCCGGGCGCCCTTCGACGATCCGGGCGAGGGCCAGCACGCCGAGATCGCCCGGGAGCTGCTGGGCGGAAGCTGGCTCACCCTGCGGCTGAACGGGGTGCGCTACTTCGACAAGCCGCCCCTGCTCTACTGGCTGACCGCGGGCTCCTTCACGCTCTTCGGCCTCACCGAGGGCGCGGCGAGGCTGGCCCCGCTGCTGGGCGCGCTGCTCGCGGTGGCGGGAACCGTGCTCCTCGGCGTGAGGTTACTGGGAGCCGGATGGGGCGCGCTGGCCGGCCTCGCATTGCTCTCCTGCGCGCTTTTCGCCGCGTTCGCGCGGTACGTGCGGCCGGAGAGTCTATTCTTGGCCGCTATCGTCTGGGGCTTCACGGGACTGCTTGTTCATATGCGGGGGCCCGGAAATGGCCTCCGCACTCCTTCAGTTGCGGACAATCGTTCCGGCGCGGTCTGGCCTGTGGTGGGCTGCGTGGCGCTGGGGGTCGCGGCGCTGGCGAAGGATCCGCTGGGACTGATCGGGCCGCTCGTGGCCATCGGGAGCGCGGCGGGTCTGGCGGGGCGGCTGCGGCCGGTGCGCGGGTGGCTGCCCCCGCTCGGCCTGGCCCTCATGATCGTCATCGGCTTCGGCTGGTATGCGGTGGCCGCGATGACCGAGCCCGCGTTCCTCTGGTATGCGGTGGTGGACAACCACGTGCTGAACGTCGCGCGCATGCGGCAGTTCCCCGATGAGGACGTGCCGCTCTCCGCGCTCGAGTTCCTCACCGCGGCGGGCTTCGGCGCGTTTCCGTGGATCCTGGCCGCCGCGGTGGCGGTGGGCGCGCTCGTTCGCGCGCGCGCGTGGCGCGATCCCGCGGAGCTGCCGTGGGTGGCCCTGGCCCTGTGGGCGGTGGGGGTGATGGCCTTCTTCACCGTCTCGCCGTTCAAGCTGCCGCACTACGGCCTGCCCGCCTATCCCGCGCTGGCCCTGCTCGCGGCGCGCGCCTGGCGTGACGTGGCCCCGCGGCCCCGCGGGCTGATCGCGGCGCACCTCGTCCTCTTCGCGCTCGCGGGCGCGGGCTGCGCCTGGGCCGCGGTGGGGGATGGACGGGTCTTCACCGAGGCGGTGTTCGGCGTCTCCGACGTGTACTCGCGGAAGGAGGCCGCCCTGGGACAGGCCTCGCCCTATCCGGCCTGGTCGTCGCTGCAGCCGCTGGTGGCGTGGGCGGCCGGGGTGCTGCTCGCGGGCGCGGCGGTCCTCGGGGCCGCGGCGGTGCGAGGCTCGGCGCGCCTGGGCGCCCGGGCGGTGGCCGCGGTG
>DATFUK010000636.1:0-5676 GCA_035260865.1 Candidatus Methylomirabilota bacterium
TCACTACTTCACCAACGTCATCGGCAACCCGCTCGACACCACGGTGGCGCTCGGCCATCTCGTCTTCGACGGGGTGCTCGAGCGGTTCCCGAAGCTGAAGCTGGTCGCCGCCCATGGGGGCGGCTACGTTGCTCACTACCCGGCGCGGATGGATCACGTGTGGGGGGCGCGGGCCGACGCGCGGACCGTGCTGAAGAACGCGCCGCGTCGGTCCCTGGCCCGGGTGTACTTCGACACGATCGTGTTCGACCGGATCCAGCTCGAGCACCTGGTCAAGCTGTGGGGCGCCGGCCACGTGCTCGCCGGCACCGACTATCCCTACGACATGGGGATGTACGATCCCCGGGGCTTCGTGGGCGGCGCGGGCTTCACCGCGGCGGACAAGGCGAAGATCCTGGGCGGGAACGCGGCCCGGCTGCTCAAGATCAAGGCCCCGGCGCCCCCGAAAGCCGGGCGGGCGCGCGGTCGTCGATAGGAGTATTCTCCGGGCGTCCGAGCTGCGGTCCGTGGCGACGGGGGAGGGACCGATGGCGAGAGTGCTGGGGCTGGGCCACGTGGGGATCTACGTGCGCGACCTCGACCGGATGGTCGCGTTCTACCGCGACGTCATGGGCATGCGCGTGACCAAGCAGAACCGGCGCGCGGGCGTGTGCTTCCTGAGCGCGGATCCCGACTCGGTGGATCACGAGATCGCGCTCATGGGCGGCCGGCCCGATCCCGCCGATCCCCACCTGATCAACCAGATCTCGATGCGGGTCGGGAGCCTCGACGATCTGCGCGTGATGCGGAAGCGCCTGGTCGCGGAGGGTTACCGCATCGAGGGCGTCGTCAACCACGCCAGCGCGATCGGCTGCTACTTCTTCGATCCCGAGGGCAATCGTACCGAGGTGTTCTGGGTGACGGGCCGGCCGTGCTGGGTACCGACCGCCACCCCCATCGACATCGACCAGCCGGACGAGACCGTCCTCGCCGCGGTCGATCACGTCTGGAACCAGCTCCGTCACGTCCCGGTGGGCGGGCGGATGACCGAGGAGAGCGCAACCGTCGAGGTGACCCGCCAGCCCTAGCCCGTCCCTCCACAGGAGGCAGCAATGTCGCTGACACTCAGCCGCCGTTCCTTCCTGGCCGGTAGCACCGTTCTTGCCGCGGGGGCCGCCGCGCTGCCCACCCGGGCCCGGGCGCAGAGCAAGCCCGTGCGCATCGGCCTCCTCACCGTGAAGACCGGACCGCTCGCCGCGGGCGGCATCCAGATGGAGCAGGGCACGGTCCGCTTCTTCAAGGACCGCAACTACACGCTCGCCGGCCGCAAGGTCGAGCTCGTGGTGGCCGACACCGGCGGCAACCCGGCCGGCACCAAGACCAAGACCCAGGAGCTGGTCGAGCGCGAGAACGTGGACATGATCTTCGGGCCCCTGGCCGCCTTCGAGCTGCTCGCCATCACCGACTACACCGCGCAGGCGAAGGTGCCGGTGCTGAGCCTGGCCGCCGCCGAGGACATGACGCAACGGCGGCCCAACCCGTACTTCATCCGCGCCTCCGCCACCTCCTCCCAGAACATGCACCCGCTCGCCGACTACGCGGCGAAGGAGCTGAAGTTCAAGACCGTCATCACCATCGCCGACGACTTCGCCTTCGGCCACGAGCAGATGGCCGGCTTCCAGCGTGTCTTCGAGGACGCGGGCGGCCGGGTGGTGAAGAAGCTGTGGCCGCCGCTGACCACCCCCGACTACGCCCCGTACCTGGCCCAGATCAGCGGCGCGGACGCGGTGGTGCAGGGCTTCGCCGGCTCGAACCCGCTCAAGTTCATGAAGCAGTACCGGGACCAGGGCCTCAAGCTGCCCGTCCTGGGCGGCGGGCCGGCCTGCGACGACGCGCTCCTCAAGAGCTACGGCGACGAGGCGATCGGGCTGATCTCGTGCTCGGCCTACACCGGCGACCTCGACACCCCGAGCAACAAGCGGCTGATCGACGGGATGGTGAAGGACCACGGCAACATTCCCGGCCTCTACTCGGCCGGCCTCTACATCAACGGCCAGGTCGCGGAGGCCGCGCTGGAGAAGACGGGCGGCAAGACCGACGACCGCGAGGCGATGAACCGGGCGCTCCGCGCGGTCTCGCTCACCGACACCCCGCGCGGGCCGTTCACCTTCGACCGGTTCGGCAACGTGGTCGGCACGTTCTACGTCCGGCGCTGCGAGCGCAAGGGCGACAAGCTCGTCAACACCACCATCAAGACGTATCCGAAGGTCAGCCAGTTCTGGACCTACGACGAGAAGTGGTTCCTGGCGCAGCCGGTCTACTCGCGTGACTATCCGCCCCTGAAGGGCTGATCCGCGCCCGCTCCGCCATGAGCCTCTGGCTCGTGCTGGCCGTCAACAGCGTCACGCTCGGCGGTCTGCTCTTCCTGCTGTCCGCCGGCTTCTCGCTCATCTTCGGCCTCATGCGGATCCCGAACCTCACCCACGGCTCCTTCTTCATGCTGGGCGGCTACTTCGCGGCGAGCCTGATCGAGTGGGGCCTCGGGTTCTGGCCGGCCGCGGTGGTCAGCGGGCTGCTGGTCGCGCTGCTCGGTGGCGGGGTGGAGCGCCTCATCCTGCGGCGGCTCGCCGGGGCGGAGCTCGCGCAGGTGCTGGTGACCCTGGGCCTCTCCTTCATGATCGCGGACGTGTGCCTCAAGGTGTGGACCGGCGATCCCGTCCGGATCGGCACCCCGCCCGCGCTGCAGGGCGCGACCGCGGTGGGCGGCTTCGCGTTTCCGACCTACCGGCTCGCGATCAGCCTCATCGCGGTGGTCTTCGCGGTGGCGCTCTGGGCGCTGCTGGACCGGACCCGGCTCGGGGCGATGATCCGGGCGGGGGTGGACGATCCGGAGATGGCCCGCGTCGCGGGCATTCGCGTCTCGCGTCTCTTCACCATCGTCTTCTGCCTGGGCGCCTGGCTCGCCGGGTTCGCCGGCGTGATCGGCGGGCCGATCCTCTCCGTCTACCCCGGCCTCGACCAGGAGATGCTTCCGCTCGCCCTCGTGGTGGTGATCCTCGGTGGTACCGGGAGTCTCCTCGGTTCGCTGGTCGGCAGCTTCATCGTCGGCTTCCTCTACAACTTCGGCCAGGCGATGTTCCCGGAGCTGGCCTACGTCGTGCTGTTCCTCCCGATGCTGATCGTCCTGGTGGTGCGGCCCCAGGGCCTCTTCGGACGGCCGGCGGTGTGAGACGCCTCGCGCTGGCCGCCGCGCTCGTGATCCTGGCGGCGCTGCCGGTCTGGGCCGGCGGGACGTTCTACATCAACATCGCGAGCCAGATCCTCCTCTACGCGATCTTCGCGCTCGGCCTCAACATCCTGGTGGGCTACGCGGGCCTCGTCAGCCTGGGCCACGCCGGGCTCCTCGGCATCGCGGCCTACGGGGCGGCCCGCATCCTGACCGGCGGGCACGGCCACCTCGCGGCGATCGCGGGCGCGCTCGCCCTCGCGCTGGCCGCCGCCGCCCTCTTCGCGGTGCTCGCGCTGCGCGGCACCGGCATCGGGTTCGTGATGATCACCCTGGCCCTCGGCCAGATCGTCTGGGGCGTCGCCTATCGCTGGATCAGCCTCACGAACGGGGACAACGGCATCTCGGTGACCGCGCGGCCGAGCCCGCTCGGCCTGTCGCTCGCCTCGCCGTCCCACTTCTACTGGGCGACGCTCGTGGTGTTCGGGCTGGCCCTGGGATCGATGGCGATGCTCGTCGCCTCGCCGTTCGGCGCCGCCCTGCGCGGGACGCGCGACCAGCCGCGGCGCATGGCCGCGCTCGGCTACCACGTCTGGATGATCCGGTTTCTCGCGTTCCTCCTCTCCGGGTTCTGGAGCGGGGTGGCCGGGCTGCTCTTCCTCTACTACAACCAGTTCGTGAGCCCGCAGGCGGTGGCGCTCACCGCGTCGGCCGAGGCCCTGCTGATGGTCATCTCGGGCGGGAGCGGGACGCTGCTGGGCCCGGTGGTCGGAGCCGGGCTGGTCGTCATCATGAAGAACGTGGCGAGCGCGTACATCGAGCGCTGGAACTTCGTCCTCGGCGCGATCTTCGTGGCGATCGTGATCTTCATGCCGGACGGGCTCGTGCCCGGGGCGGCCCGTCTGTGGCGGCGGGCGACCGCGCGGTCGGCGCCGCGCGCCGCGGCGGCGATGGCCGCGCCCGGGGAGGGGCCGGCCCGATGAGCGGACCATCGACCGCGCTCGCGGTGGAGCGCCTGACCAAGTCCTTCGGCGGCCTGCTCGTCACCGCCTCGGTGGATCTCACGGTGGAGCCGGGCGAGCGGCGCCTCATCATCGGGCCGAACGGCGCGGGCAAGACGACGCTGTTCAACCTCATCACCGGCGAGCTCCGGCCCGACCGGGGCACCGTCACGCTCTTCGGCCGGGACATCACCCGGACCCCGGGCTGGCACCGCGCGCACCTGGGGATCTCCCGCACCTACCAGATCATCACGCTGTTCCCGCGGGAGACGCTGATGCGAAACGTCACGCTCTCGCTCCTCGGACGCTCGCCGCTGCGCTGGAACCCGGTCGCCCGGCTGGCCCGCCAGACCGCCCTGATCGGCCGCGCGCGCGAGGCGCTGGCCCGGGTCGGGCTCGAGGATCTGGCCGAGCGGCCCCTCTCGCAGACGTCGTACGGGGAGCGGCGGCGGGTGGAGATCGCCATGGCCCTGGCCCAGGATCCCCGGATCCTGCTGCTGGACGAGCCCTTCGCCGGGCTCTCCATCGAGGAGCGGCGCGACGTGCTCCAGCTGGTGAGCGGGATCCCGCGGGACGTGACCATCGTGATGATCGAGCACGACATGGATGTGGCGCTGGACTTCGCCGAGCGCATCACCGTGCTGCACTTCGGGCAGGTGGTGGTCGAGGGCACCCGCGGCGAGGTGGTGGCCCACCCGCGGACCCGGGAGATCTACCTTGGCGAGTGACGCGCTGGTCCTCCACGAGATCGACGCGCTCTACGGGGACAGCCACGTGCTGCACGGGGTGTCGGTCCGGCTCGGCGAGGGGCGCCTTCTCGGGCTGCTCGGCCGCAACGGCGCCGGCAAGTCGACCTCGATGAGCGTGACGGTCGGGCTGCTCCCGCCCCGGCGCGGCCGCGTCGCGGTCTTCGGCCGGGACGTGACCGGTCGCGCTCCGGAGGCCATCGCGGCGCAGGGGGTCGCTTTGGTGCCGCAGGGGCGCCGGATCTTCAAGAGCCTCACCGTGCGCGAGAACCTGGTGGTGGCGGGCCGGAAGCCGCGGGACGGGGCCGCGACCGCGTGGACGCTCGACTCGGTCTGCGCGCTCTTCCCGCGCATCGGGGAGCGCCGCCGGCAGGTCGCGGGCTCGCTCTCGGGCGGCGAGCAGCAGATGCTCGCGATCGGCCGGGCCCTGATGTCGAACCCGCGCGTGCTCCTGATGGACGAGCCCTCCGAGGGGCTGGCCCCCCAGCTCGTCGCCGAGGTCATGACGACGGTGCGCCGGCTCAAGGAGCAGGGGCTGTCCATCGTGCTGGTCGAGCAGAACCCCAAGCTGGTGTTCCAGGTCGCCGACGACATCGTGATCCTCAACGGCGGCCGGGTCGTGGTGGAGGGCGCCGCCGCGGAGTTCCGGCATCGGGACGCGGACCTGCGCCAGCACCTCGGGATCTTCTGATGGAGAGCGTCGAGCGCCTCGACGTGGGCGGCG
>DATFUK010000637.1:0-2864 GCA_035260865.1 Candidatus Methylomirabilota bacterium
GTCCTCATGAACCTGCCTCACATCGCGATCGGAGGCTTCGCGGCCTTCGCCGGCTTCGTGCTGGCCCGCCGCTGGGCGCCGCCCGCGGGCGCGCCGCGCTGAGATGCGCCGCTGGGCGAAGCGCCTCGCGGGCGCGCTCGTCGTCTTCGTCCTGATCCTGGCCGCGCCGATCCTCTGGATCGAGGTCGCCTGCACGACCGCGCGCGAGTCCGGCACTCTGACCCGCGCGCCGCTGGTGGACGAGCGGGGGTACGCGCGCCGCGAGTCGGACAGCTACCTGTCGTATCCGGAGTGGCACATCGTGTACGCCTACGAGGACCTGGCCGGCGTGCTCCGCCACGGCGATCCGAGCGGCTTCGCGTACTGGCGCCAGATCACCGGGTTCTGGAGCAATCTGTGCGGGCTCACCCGTGTCGTGACCGCGCGGGGCCCGGTGGGGACGGACACCCGGATCATGCTCTACACGATCGGCTGGAGCTTCACCGCCGAGCTCGCGATCAAGGGCGCCTACGAGCTGACGATCGGCCGCGCCTTCGAGCGGCTCCGGGGCCCCACCCGGACCGCGGAGGACGAGTTCGCCGCGCGCGACATGCAGGCCTACGCCGAGTTCCTGCGGCAGACGCCCTGGTACGAGTATCCATTTGGCTGGCGCCTGCTCGCCTTCTGGCGGAGCACGCCGCTGCGGGGCGACGGCCTCGCGCGCAAGATCGAGCGCCGAGTCGCGTTCACCGGCGAGTACGGTACCAAGGCGGTCTACGGCGCGCTGATCGGCTACGCCTCCGCCACCGCCCTCGGCCCCTCGGATCTCGAGATCCAGACGGTGATCCTCGGCCTCGAGCCCGCCGATCTGACCCGCGAGCCGAAGATCCGGGTCGTGCGGGAGCTGGGCGGCGGCCGGACCCTGATCCGGACCCCGCGCTACCAGGTCTACACCGACCTGCTGGTGCGCCTGGCCCGGCGCGGCCGGAACGTCGCGGAGATCGCCGGGAACCACCGGATCCTGGTGACCGTCCTGGCGCCGAGGGATCCGCTGCCCCCGGCGCCCGGCACCACCGAGCTGTTCGAGGCCTCGATCCAGTCGCGCCCGGACCGCCGGCGGCTCGGCCTCGACGTCTCCGTCGAGCACCTCGCCGCGGCGATCCGGACGCTGGAGGCCGCGGGCGCCTCCATCGAGCACATCTACGACTACTGAGCGATCCCCTCTCCCCTCAGGGGAGAGGGCCGGGTGAGGGGCGGTGTGTCCTCAGATCCCCCGTGTATGCGTGTGGGTCACCTCATCGCCGCGCCGGCTCATCGCGACCATGCCGATGACGACGACGATCACCAGCACCGCGCCGATCACCATCGCCACGGTGGCGTTGACCCCGAGGAACGTGGCGGGCCGCTCGACGATGCGCTCGGTCCGCTCGGTACGGGTCTCGACCTGGGTGTTCGTGGACGGAGCCGCCGGTTGCGCGGGTTGCACGCTCGAGTCGCCCTGGGGCGCCGGCCGGGCCGGGCTATCGGGCGCCGGCGTCGTCGTGGTCTCCGCGGGCGCGGGCGGTGCGGCCGGCTGCTGCGCGCTCACGTCGAGCGCGAAGCCTCCGATCAGAAGCAGGCTCAGGAAAAGTCCGGCAATCCATCTCGTGGCAGTCATGGGGTGCTCCTCCTTGGCATAGCCATGGGGAGCAATGGAAATGCCAGGCCGGGCCGACGTAAGATCAGCTACTTGCGCCGGGCCCCGGGAATGTGTTCCCGGGGCCCGGCAATTCCTCCCGGGTAGGGGTTACGCGGAACCCCGCGGGGCGTAGAGTCGAAGGCATGGCCACGATCGCTCGCACACGAGTCGCCGGAGGCGCGCCCCGGAAGCCCCGGGTGCGACGGGTGCGGTCCGCTCGCCTGCGCCCGGCGATGCGGGCGCTCGGCCGCGGCCTGCGGCGCGCGGGCCGGCTCTTGCTCGCGGGGCCGCTCGCGGTGCGCCTCGTGGTGTTCGCGCTCGTGCTCGTGCTCGTCTGGTCGGCGGTCAACTGGACGTACCAGGTGATCCGCAAGCCCAGCGAGCTGTTCTTCCCGGTGAGCGGCACGCTCACCAAGGCGCCCGCCGAGACCTGGCGCAGCTACGCGCCGCTCTTCCGCCGCCACGCGACCGCCACCATCACCCCCGAGCTGCTCGCCGCGCTCGCCCAGGTCGAGGGCGCGGGCGATCCGGTGGCCCGCACCTACTGGCGCTGGCAGGTGGCGTGGCACCCGTTCGAGGTGTATCGTCCCGCGTCGAGCGCGGTCGGCATGTACCAGATCACCGATCCCACCTTCCGGGAGGCGAAGCGCTTCTGCGTGCGCGATCACGTGGTGGCCGAGGACGAGTGCTGGTTCCGGGGTCTCTACACGCGCGTGCTGCCGAGCCACGCGGTCGAGCTGACCTCGGCGATGCTCGATCGCATGGTCGCCCGCACGCTGGAGCGCCGGCGCATCGTCACCGCGACGCTCCGGCAGAAGCAGGATCTGGCCGCCATCATCCATCTCTGCGGCGAGGGCGCGGGCGATGCCTACGCGCGCCGCGGGTTCCGCTTCATCCCGGGCCAGCAGTGCGGGGACCACGACGCGGCCCGGTATCTCGCGCAGGTCAACGGCATGAAGCGCCAGTTCACCCGGCTGGCCGCCGGAGAACCCAGCATCTCAGCGGGGAGATAGCCATGCGCCCACGACACGCGCTCTCGATCTGGCTCCTGGGTCTAGCCCTCCTGACCGGCGGGGTCGCGCTGTCGCCGCCCGCCGCCGCGCAGGCGAAGAAGCCGATCAAGATCGGCTTCCTGGCCCCGCTGACGGGAGGAGCTGCCCAGGTCGGGCGCGACACGGTGAACGGGTTCGAGATGTACCTGGAGGAG
>DATFUK010000638.1:0-7644 GCA_035260865.1 Candidatus Methylomirabilota bacterium
CAGCTCATGGCGAAGACCGCGGACCGCGCGGTGGAGGACGTGGACCTCGCCTGCTTCGTGGCGGAGGCGACCGAGGATCCGGCGCGCCTCGACCGCGACGCGCTCGACCGGCTCAAGGCCTGCCGGGCCCCGGTCTACTGCTGTCTCAACAAGACCGACCTGGTGAGCCCGAAGGCGCGCCTGCTCCCGCTGATCGCGGCCTACCGGGTGGCCTACCCGTTCGCGGAGATCGTTCCCCTCTCCGCCGAGCGTGGCGAGCACTGCGACCGCCTGCTGGACCTGATCGTGGCCGCCCTGCCCGAGCGTCCGGCCTATTTCCCGCCGGACGCGCTCACCGATCAGCCCGAGACGTTCTGGGTGGCGGAGGCCATCCGGGAGAAGATCTTCCGGCTCACCCACCAGGAGGTGCCGTACGCGTGCGCGGTTCGCGTGGAGGAGCTGACCGAGCGTCATCGCCCCGAGTGCCTGTACATCCGCGCGATCATCTTCGTGGAGCGGGAGTCCCAGCGGGGCATCGTGATCGGCAAGGGCGCGGCGATGCTCAAGCGCATCGGGGGCGCGGCGCGGACCGATCTCGAGCGCTTCTTCGGCATCAAGGTCTACCTGGACCTGACCGTGCGCGTGCGCTCGGACTGGCGCAAGGACGACAAGGCGCTCCGGGAGTTCGGCTTCCTCCTGACGTCCTGACATGGCGCTCCACAAGACTCGCGCGGTGGTGATCGGGCGGCGCGCCTTCGGGGAGAGCGACCGCCTCGTGGATTTCTACACCCGCGAGTACGGCAAGGTGCGCGGCATCGCCCGCGCGGCCCGCCGGCCCCGGTCGCGCTTCGGGAGCGCGCTCGAGCTGTTCACCCTCGGGGAGATGGTGTTCTTCGACGGCGGGCGGAGCGAGCTGGTGCAGGTGGACCACTTCGACATCGTGCGCCCGTTCGTCCGGGTGCGGGAGCACCTGGAGCGCCTCGGGCAGGGCGCGTGGGCGGTGGAGATGGTCGCGCGCCTCTCCGCCGACCGCGATCCCCATCCCGCCCTCTTCGCCCTGCTGGTCCGGGCGCTCGCCGCGCTGGAGCTGGCCCGACGTCCCGCGCGGGTCTCGGTGTGCTTCGGCCTGCGGGCGGTGGATCTCCTCGGCCATCGCCCGCGGCTCGATCGCTGCGTGGCCTGCGGCCGGCCCGCCCCGTTTCCCGACGCGGCCCTCGACGTGACCGCGGGCGGGCTCGTCTGCGCGGGCTGCCGGCCCGGGGCCGACGCGATGCCGCTCTCCGGCGCGCTCCTGGGCACCCTGACGCGGCTTCGCGCGCTGTCCTGGGAGGAAGCGCTCCGGCTCAACCTGGCCGCGGACCTCGACGCGGAACTGATCGCGGTGCTGGAGGGCCTGGTGGCGCGGCTCATGGGCCGCTATCCGCTGTCCTCGCGCTTCCTCGCCCAGACGCGCCGCTCGCTCTCGATGGTGTCCGAGCCCATCCCTCCGCGCCCCTGATCGTCCGCTTTCGCGCCGTGCTATCCTGACCGCCATGGTCACGATGGACACGCTCGTCTCGCTCTGCAAGCGCCGCGGATTCATCTTCCAGTCGAGCGAGATCTACGGCGGCACCGGCTCGTGCTGGGACTACGGCCCGCTCGGCGTCGAGCTGAAGAACAAGATCAAGCAGGTGTGGTGGCGCGACTTCGTGCAGCAGCGCGCGGACATGGTGGGCCTCGACGCCTCCATCCTCATGCACCCGACGGTGTGGAAGGCGAGCGGCCACGTCGACCACTTCACCGATCCGATGGTGGATTGCCGCGAGTGCCGGCATCGCTTCCGCGCCGACCAGATCGACGAGATCCCCTGGATCCACTACTGCCCGGCCACCAAGGGGAACAAGTTCACGATCCCGGCCGGAGAGGCGTGCTCGCACTGCCAGGTGCGCCGGAGCCTGTGCCCCGACTGCGGCAAGGGCGAGCTGACCCCCCCGCGCCAGTTCAACCTCATGTTCAAGACTTTCATGGGGCCGGTGGAGGAGGACGCCTCCGTCACCTACCTGCGCCCGGAGACCGCCCAGGGCATCTTCGTCAACTTCGACAACGTGCTCCAGTCGATGCGGCGGAAGCTCCCCTTCGGCATCGGTCAGATCGGCAAGGCGTTCCGCAACGAGATCACGCCGGGGAACTTCATCTTCCGGACCCGCGAGTTCGAGCAGATGGAGATCGAGTACTTCGTCAACCCCCACGAGACGGTGGACGGGCGCCCCGCCGACGAGTACTGGCACGACCGGTGGATCGAGGACTGCCTGGCCTGGTTCCAGCGCTACGGGCTGCAGGCGGACAACCTGCGCCTGCACGAGCACGAACGGGACGAGCTGGCCCACTACTCCAAGCGCACCGCGGACGTGCAGTACCGGTTCCCGATCGGGTGGAGCGAGCTCATGGGCATCGCCAACCGCACCGATTTCGATTTGAAGCAGCACGCCAAGTGGAGCGGCAAGAGCCTGTCCTACTTCGACGAGGAGCGGAAGGAGCACGTGGTGCCCTTCGTCATCGAGCCCTCCGCGGGGGTGGACCGCGCGCTGCTCGCCTTCCTCGCCGACGCCTACCGCGAGGAAGAGGTCCGGGGCGAGAAGCGCGTGGTGCTGCGGCTGCATCCCGAGCTCGCCCCGGTGTCGGTGGCGGTCCTGCCGCTCCTCAAGAAGCGCGACGACATCGTGCGCAAGGCCCACGCGATCCGCGACGAGCTGTCGCGCCGGCTCACCGCGGTCTACGACGACACCGCGGCGATCGGGCGCCTCTACCGCCGGCAGGACGAGGTGGGCACGCCCTACTGCGTGACGGTGGACGTGCAGACGGTGGGCGACAGCGACAAGGGCGAGCGGGCCGACGACAAGGTGACGATCCGCGACCGCGATTCGATGGAGCAGATCCGCGTCGCCGCGTCGCAGCTCACCACCGTGTTCGGGGAGCTGCTCGCCGGCAAGCGCTGGGCCGACGTCGCCGCCGGCTAGGACTGCGGCGCCGGCGCCCCGCCCGGGGCGGGAACGGCGGGCGCGGTAGGGGCCGGAGGCGTGGCGCCGGGGGCCGCGGGCGGCGCCGGCTCGAGGCGCGGCGGCTCGACCCGGGGCGGGGAGACGCCGGGCGCGTAGCGCGCGGGCCCGCAAGTCTCCTTCGGCTCCGTCCCCGCGACGAAGGCCATCGTCACCGGCCGCACGCAGCCCCCCGCGGTGTTGAGGTCGATCGGAACCAGCACCACCCGCTCCGGAATCGGGAAGTCCTCAGCGGCCGTTCCCGCGAGCGCCACCTGCATGAACGAGGTCCAGATCGGTACCGCGACCCGTGAGCCGGTCTCGTCTTTGCCCAGGCTGCGCGGTCGGTCGTAGCCGACCCACACCCCGGTGACGAGCTGCGGGGTGTAGCCGATGAACCACGCGTTCGAGTAGTCGTTGGTGGTGCCGGTCTTGGCCGCGGCGGGTCGTCCCAGCGCGCGCGCGGCCGCTCCGGTGCCGCGCTCGATCGTGCCGCGCAGCATGTAGGTCATGACGTAGGCCAGCTCGGGCGAGACCACCTGCTTGCTGACCGGAGTGTTCTCCTCGAGCAGCTTCCGCTGGGAGTCGAGCACGTAGCGGATCGCGGTGGGCCGGATCCAGTTGCCCTGGTTGGCGAGCGCGCCGTACGCGGACGTGATCTCGAGCAGCGTGAGGTCGGAGGTGCCGAGCGCGACCGAGAGATTCTCTCCCATCGGGCTTTCGACCCCGAGCCGCCGGGCGATGTCCACCGTGCGGCGGATGCCGTTCTTCTCGAGCACCCGGACCGCGGCCACGTTGACCGACTCCTCGAGGGCCTGCTGGTAGGTGATGGGCCCGCGGAACTTGCGGTCGTAGTTCTCGGGCTTCCACGCCTTGCCGTTGCGGCCGGCCGGGAACTCGATGGGCGAGTCGTCCACCACGGTCGCCGGGGTCTGGCCGGACTCCAGCGCGGCCAGGTAGACGAAGGGCTTGAAGGCCGACCCGGGCTGCCGGCGCGCCTGTACCGCCCGGTTGAACTCGCTCTTGAAGAAGTCGTAGCCGCCCACCATCGCCTTGATGTAGCCGGTCTGGGGATCGATGGTGAGCAGCGCTCCCTCCGGCCGCTCGGGGGGCGCGACCGGCTTGTCCTTGACCGCGGCGACCCGGCGCGACTCGAGCGCCTTGAGCCCCTCGCGCAGCGAGCGCTCGGCCTTGACCTGCATCACCGGCGACAGCGTGGTGTAGACCTGCATGCCGCCCTTGAAGACGAGGTCGGCGCCGTACTGGGCCTCGAGCTGCTGCTGGACGTACTCGAGATAGTGCTGCCCGGTGGTGCGGCGGCGCTCGGGCGGGATGAGGCCCAGCGAGCTGTCGGAGGCCTTCTTGGCCTGCGGGGCGGGCAGCGAGCCGACGTCCACCATGCGCGCGAGCACGGTGGCGCGCCGGCGCTTCGCGGCCTCGGGATGCTCGAAGGGTGAATAGGTGGACGGCGCCTTGGGCAGGCCGGCGAGCAGGGTGGACTCGGACAGGCTGAGCTCGGTCACCGACTTGCCGAAGAAGGTGCGGGCCGCCGCCTCGACCCCGAAGGCCCCGTGGCCGAAGTAGATCTGGTTGAGGTACATCTCGATGATCCGGTCCTTCGAGTAGCGCCGCTCCAGCTCCAGCGCGAGCACCGCCTCCTTGAGCTTGCGCTCGAGGCTCTTGTCGGGGGTGAGGAAGAGCACCTTGGCGAGCTGCTGGGTGATGGTGCTGCCGCCTTCCACGATGCGCCCGCGCCGGAAGTTCTGATAGACCGCGCGCGCGATGCCCATCGGATCCACTCCGTAGTGGGAGTAGAAGCGCGCGTCCTCGGTGGCGATGATCGCCTCGCGGAGCGCCTTCGGGATCTGGGCGAGCGGCACGAAGATGCGGCGCTCGACGTGGAACTCGGTGATGAGCTCGTCGTTGTCGTCGTAGACCTTGGTGCCCTCGCTCGCGTCGAACCGCTCGAGCTGGGACACCGAGGGCAGGGAGCCCGGCAGGATGGTGAGCACCCAGAACGCGGAGGCGGCGACGCCCAGGCCCGTCACGAGGACCATCACCAGCGCGGCCATGAGCGTCCAGCGGACCCACCGCCGGCGCCGCAGCGTGGCGCGTTTCGAGACTCGGTCATCCGCCATGGATTGCTATTATACAGGCGTGAACATTGCCCAGCTCCCCGTGGATGAGCAGCTCGCCCGCATCCGTCGGGGCGCCGCCGAGATCATCGTGGACGCCGAGCTGCGGACCAAGCTCGAGCGCTCCCGGCAGACTGCGGCGCCGCTCAAGGTCAAACTGGGCCTTGACCCGACCGCGCCCGACCTGCACCTGGGACACACGGTGGTGCTCCAGAAGCTGCGTGACTTCCAGGACCTGGGGCACCAGATCATCATCATCATCGGGGACTTCACCGGGATGATCGGCGACCCCACCGGCCGCTCGGAGACGCGGCGGCCGCTCACCTGGGACGAGATCCGCAGCAACGCGGAGACGTACCGGGCCCAGCTCGGAAAGGTGCTCGACATGGGCCGCACCCTGGTGCGGTTCAACTCGGAGTGGCTCGGCCCGCTGACGTTCGAGCACGTCATTCGCGAGACCGCGCACCTGACCGTCGCGCGCATCCTGCAGCGGGAGGATTTCGCGACCCGCCACGCGGCGGGGCGGCCGATCAGCCTCCACGAGTTCCTCTATCCGCTCGCCCAGGGCTACGATTCGGTCGCGCTCGGCGCGGACGTCGAGCTGGGGGGCACCGACCAGACGTTCAACCTGCTGGTGGGCCGCGATCTGCAGCGCGCACACGGCCAGGAGGCGCAGGTCGCGCTCACCGTGTCGATCCTCGAAGGGCTCGACGGCGTGCAGAAGATGTCGAAGAGCCTCGGCAACTACGTGGGGATCACCGAGCCGCCGGCCGACATGTACGGCAAGCTGATGTCGGTCTCGGACGCGCTGATGTTCCGCTACTTCGAGCTGGTGACTCGCGTGCCGGAGGACGAGATCGCCCGCCTGCGGGGCCTGCACCCCATGGAGGCCAAGAAGCGGCTGGCCCGGACGGTGACCGCGATGTACCACGGCGAGGCCGCGGCCGCGGCGGCCGAGGCCGGCTTTGCCCGGGTCGTTCAGGCCAAGGAAGTACCTGACAACATTGAGCTAGTTCGTCTCACCACCGCATCGGGGAACGAGCCGGCGTGGCGGGTGGTCGTCCTGGCCGGCATGGCCGCGTCGAACTCCGAGGGGCGGCGCCTGATCCAGCAGGGCGCGGTCGAGATGGACGGGAGCCGGGTAAGCGATCCGAATCACAAGGTCGAGGCGTCAGGCGAGAGCCGGCTGTTGCAGGTAGGCAAGCGGAAGTTCAAGCGTTTCGTTCTCGAAAAGGAATGACTTGACAGTCTAGAGGGCCATCCGTATTATCACTCCTTGCCCATCCTGCCGGCTTGAATTGGTGGTTGGGTGTTGAGAGATGTCAGCCGGTCGCAATCATTCCCGCTGGCCTCGATTCAACCTGAAGGGGTTCTCAACCCCGCCGCTCTTTGAAAATCGCATATGTTACTGGCTCACCGAGAAGTGTGAGCACCATCCGTAACTACTGAGTACCTTGCGCTCGACCGAAGCAACATCTTGGTTGGGCTTTTAGGGACCAGGGTTCAAGTTTGTCGATTTAATCATGGCGAGTTTGATCCTGGCTCAGAGCGAACGCTGGCGGCGTACTTAACACATGCAAGTCGAACGAGGATCTTCGGTGTAGCAATACATTGGCGGTCCTAGTGGCGCACGGGTGAGTAACACGTGGGTGACCTGCCCTGGAGCTCGGGATACCCCCTCGAAAGGGGGGCTAATACCGGATACGTTCCTCGGTCGAAAGACCGGGGAGGAAAGGTGGCGCAAGCTGCCGCTCTTGGAGGGGCTCGCGGCCTATCAGCTAGTTGGCGGGGTAACGGCCCACCAAGGCTATGACGGGTAGCTGGTCTGAGAGGACGACCAGCCACACGGGGACTGAGACACGGCCCCGACTCCTACGGGAGGCAGCAGTGGGGAATTTTCCGCAATGGGCGAAAGCCTGACGGAGTGACGCCGCGTGTGGGACGAAGGCCTTCGGGTCGTAAACCACTGTCAGTGGGAAAGATGGGTGTCGGTGTTAATACCATCGGCATCTGACGGTACCTGCAGAGGAAGCCCCGGCCAACTCTGTGCCAGCAGCCGCGGTAAGACAGAGGGGGCAAGCGTTGCTCGGAATTACTGGGCGTAAAGGGCGCGTAGGCGGGATGGTAAGTCGGTCGTGAAATCCCTCGGCTCAACCGAGGAACGTCGATCGATACTACCGTTCTTGAGGATTGCAGAGGAGACTGGAATTCCCGGTGTAGCGGTGAAATGTGTAGAGATCGGGAGGAACACCGGTGGCGAAGGCGGGTCTCTGGGCAATTCCTGACGCTGAGGCGCGAAAGCGTGGGGAGCAAACGGGATTAGATACCCCGGTAGTCCACGCTGTAAACGATGACGACTAGGTGTGGGGGGGTTCAGTCCCTTCCGTGCCGCAGCTAACGCATTAAGTCGTCCGCCTGGGGAGTACGGCCGCAAGGTTGAAACTCAAAGGAATTGACGGGGGCCCGCACAAGCGGTGGAGCATGTGGTTCAATTCGATGCAGAGCGAAGAACCTTA
>DATFUK010000639.1:0-4327 GCA_035260865.1 Candidatus Methylomirabilota bacterium
CGATCCCCGCATAGTTGGCGGCCAGGGCCAGGTGCAGGCGCGCCTCGAGGTCGAGGCCATTGAGGACGGCGCGACGCAGGTAGCGGGCCGCGTACTCCATCGCCTTCTCGCACCAGATGTCGCTGGCCGGGTTCGCGCCGATGTAGGCCGGCCGGTCGGGCGGGTGATGCTTGGCGCGCGCATTGTAGGGGCGCGTGGTGTAGGACTCGATCGCGTGGGTGAGGATGTCGGCCCCCGCCGCCGCGGTCACCTCGGGCGGCACGGTGAGCGTGTTGAGCGGGTCCACCACGCCCAGCGCGGGCCGCAGCAGCCGGTGCGAGACGCCCGCCTTCACGTTCTGGTCCACGATGTGCGTGACCGCCACCGCGGTGGTCTCGCTGCCGGTGCCCGCGGTGGTGGGCACCGCGATCAGGGGGCGCACCGGGCCCGGGATCGCCACGCCCTTCCCGACCGGCTTATTGATGTAGTCGAGCAGCGGGGCCGGGTAGCAGGTGAGGAGATTGGCCGCCTTGCACGTGTCGATGGTGCTGCCGCCGCCCACCGCGATCAGTCCGTCCCAGTCCTTGCTGCGAGCGTACTCGCCCGCCTCCTCCATGGAACGATCGGTGGGCTCGACCTCCACGCCGTCCCAGACGTCGGCCTTCACGCCCTGCTCCTCGAGGAGCGCGCGCACGCGCTCGGCCAGGCCCAGCTCGGAGATGTGGCGATCGGTGAAGATCAGGGCCTTGCGGATGCCCAGGCGGCTGGCGTCGAAGCCGACCTCGTCCATGGCGCCCAGCCCGAACTTGATCGGCGAGTTCTCCATCACGAATACGGTCTCGGTCGGCAGGGTCACGCCCTTCATTGAGGCCTCCAGTAGGTGGCGGTACGTGAAGTGTCCGGCTCGTCCGAGAGTATAGAATTGCGCGGCCGACTGCGATACCCTCGGCCATCCGACCAGCCCGACCCGGGTTCGCCCCTTATTAAGGGAGGACGATCGATGACGCTCGCCACCTGTCTCGCGGCCCTGCTGCTGACGATCGGCGCGTCGCTCGCGCACGCGCAGCCCGCGCAGATCACGATCGTGCAGCCCGCCGAGGCCACCACGATGGATCCGGGGCGGAGCACGCAGGTCCTGACCGTCAACTACTTCTACAACCTCTACGACTCGCTCCTCCGGTGGGACACCGCGCTGCAGCTCCAGCCCGGGCTCGCCACCGCCTGGCGGGCGGTGAACGACACCACCTGGGAGTTCAGCCTGAGGTCGGGCGTGAAGTTCCACGACGGCGCGCCGCTCACCGCGGAAGACGTGCGGGCCACCCTCGAGCGGAACCTGGTGCCGGGCAAGACGGTGGTGACCGCCGGGTTCACCACCATCGAGTCGGTCCAGGCGGTCACGCCGACCCTGGTGCGGGTGGTCACGAAGAAGCCCGATCCGCTGCTGCCGGTGCGCATGGCTCAGATGGGCTCGCAGATCCTGCCCGCCCGCCTGACCACCGACGACGGGGTGAAGGAGCTGGCTCGCCGCCCGGTCGGCAGCGGCGCCTACCGGTTCGTGGAGTGGGTCAAGGACGAGCGGCTCGTGATGGAAGCCAACCGTGACTGGTGGGGATGGGAGGGCCGCGCCCCCGCGATCGACCGCGTGGTCTGGAAGGCGATCCCGGACGACTTCCCTCGGCTGGTGGCCCTCGAGAAGGGCGACGCGGATATCGTCACCAGCCTGCCGCCCGACCGGGTCAAGTCCATCGCGGAGGGCCGGAACACGCGGGTGGTGAGCGTGCCGTCGTCGCGCACCGTGGAGTTCAACATCAATTCCACCCAGCCCCCGCTCTCCGACAAGCGGGTGCGCCAGGCCATGCACTACGCGCTCGACGTGCCCGCGATCATTCGCAGCCTCTTCGGCGGTCTCGGCAAGCCCATGGCCGGCGCGCTCGCCGACACCGACTTCGGCTACAACGTGGCCATCAAGCCGTATCCCCACGACCCCGCGCGCGCCCGGGCTCTGCTGGGAGAGGCGGGGCTCGCGAGCGGGATCGACGTGACCCTGCACGCGGGCATGGGCACCATGGTCAACGACAAGCAGCTCCTCGAGGTGGTGGCCGACATGTGGTCGAAGGTCGGCATCCGCGCGAAGGTGGCCATGATGGAGATGGGCGCGCGCCAGCGCATGGTCAACGAGCGGGCGCTCCCCGCGGGGGGGCTACTCCTGATCAACGTGCAGTCCACCCTGCTGGATGCCGACGGGAGCCTCTGGCGGATCATGCACCCGACCGGGCTGGGCGGGAAGTACTGGGCGGGCAGCCAGCCGGGCCACCGGTTCCACGAGGTGATGGAGCAGGCGCGCTATACGCTCGATCTGAAGAAGCGCAAGGCCCTCTACGTCGAGGCTACCCAGATCATCGACGACGAGAAGCCCTGGCTCGAGCTCTTCCAGGAGGTCATCGTGTACGGCACCTCGAAGCGCGTCACGTTCCGCCCGCGCCCGGACTTCCGTCTCATCGTGTCGGAGATGTCGATCGGCCGCTGACGCGGCCAGAAGCCCGGCGGGAGGCTAGGAGGGCAGCGCGACGCGCGCGAGCAGCTTGACGTCGTCGAGCAACGCGCCGGCCCCGCGGACCACGCAGGTCAGCGGGTCGTCACTCACGCGGATGGGCAGGCCGGTCTGCTCGTGGAGCAGGAGGTCGAGCCCGCGGAGGAGCGCGCCGCCGCCGGACACCACGATGCCCTTGTCCACGATGTCCGCGGCCAGCTCGGGCGGGATCTGCTCGAGGCACGTGTGCACCGCGCTCACGATCGCCATGATCGGCTCACGGAGCGCCTCGCGGATCTCCTCGCCGGTCACCAGGATGGTCTTGGGGATGCCGACGATGAGATCGCGGCCCTTGACCTCCATGGTGAGGTGCTCGCCCGCGACCGGATAGGCGGAGCCGAGGCGCAGCTTGATGTCCTCGGCGTGGCGCTCGCCCACGAGGAGGCTGTAGTTCTTCCGGATGTGCTGGATGACCGCGGTGTTCATCTCGTCGCCCGCGATGCGGGCGGACTTGCAGTAGACGATCCCGGAGAGCGACATCACCGCGACCTCGGTGGTGCCGCCGCCGATATCCACGATCATGTTGGCGCCCGGCTCGGCCACCGGCAGGCCCGCGCCGAGGGCGGCCGCGATGGGTTCCTCGATGAGATACGCCTCGCGGGCGCCCGCCTGCTTGGCCGACTGGCGCACCGCTCGCTTCTCCACCTGGGTGATGCCCGACGGGACCGTGACCACGACGCGCGGGTGGACGATGCTGCGCCGCTGGTGGGTCTTCCGGATGAAGTAGTGGAGCATCTTCTCGGTGGAGTCGAAGTCGGCGATGACCCCGTGGCGGAGGGGCCGGATGACCGAGATGCTTCCGGGGGCCCGGCCGAGCATGGCCTTGGCCTCGTGACCGGCGGCCAGCACCACCCCATCCTTCATGGCGACGATGGATGGCTCGTTGAGGACGATGCCCTGACCTCGTACGTATACGAGAGTGTTGGCGGTTCCCAGGTCGACCGCCAGGTCATCGGCCAGCAAACTCAGGAGGGATCTCAGAGGCATGTCCGGTCCTTTCGGGACTGGGAGGGAACGCAACGGATGTGCCAGGGGGCGGGGCAAAAGAGGGGACGCGAAGTGGTTGCCGGGCGGCCGTCTCCTACCATAGGCGGGGGTGGGCAGGCGGCTGTCGCCAGCGAAAGTGTCAGCATATGTAGCTTTTACATTACACCAATGTAAAATTTACCCCGATTTCTGACCTGGAAAGGGCCTTGTCAGCCCCCTGGCCCCGTCGTAATCTTGGGCGCCATGAAGGGCTCCCGGAAGCCGCTCGCCAAGATCGAAGGCCGCAAGCGCATGCAGCAGAGCGGACTCACGGTCGCCTGGCACGGCACGCGAAGCCGGAAGGACTGGATGGCCTATGTCGAGAACGGGAGCGAGCAGGGGCGCCTCGTTCTCGCCGACCAGGTGTCCGAGCGGGCCCTCAAGAGCCTGCTCGCGCGGATCCAGAGCCTCTCGCGGGATGCGCTGGAGGCGATGGGCCGGCCGGTCGAGGTGGTGGCCGCCCAGGGCGGGGGGCCGCCGGCGCGCCGGCCGCGAGGCGGCGGCGAGGCCAGGTCGAGCTCCGAGATCATCGTCCAGGCGCTCCCGAGCCGTCAGCTCGCCCTGAGCGGCGGCACGGAGGCCGAGGCCTCACCCGCCACGACGTCGCGCCGCCGCCGGCTCCCGGCCAAGGTCGAGCGCAACGCGCTCGCCGAGAACCGGCGCCCGGCGCGCGTCACCGCCCGGGATCTGGCGGGGACGGTGCGACAGCTCCGCTCGCGGCTCGAGGGGCTG
>DATFUK010000640.1:0-3796 GCA_035260865.1 Candidatus Methylomirabilota bacterium
CGGGGCCTGCCCCGACTGCGGCGGCATCGGCACCCGCTACGAGATCGATCCCGAGCGGGTGGTGCCGGATCCCGCGAAGACCCTCGCCGGCGGCGCCCTCGTGCCGTGGGCGGGGCCGTCGGCCTCGTCGATCTTCAAGCAGACCCTGCGCGTGCTCGCGAAGCGGCACGGGTTCGGCCTGGAGACGCCGTGGGGCAAGCTGCCGAAGAAGGTGCGCGACGTCATCCTGCACGGAGAGCCGGACGACGGGTTCGAGGGCGTGGTGAAGCTGCTCGACCGACGCTACAAGGAGACGGTCTCCGAGGACACCCGCAGCGAGGTCGAGCACTTCATGACCGAGCGGGCCTGCCCGACCTGTGGCGGCTCCCGGCTGCGATCGGAGACGCTCTCGGTCAAGATCGCGGGGCGGTCCATCGCCGACGTGGTGCGGTTTCCCATCAAGGCGGCGCGCCAGTTCTTCGACACGCTCACCCTGTCCGAGCGCGACATGGCCATCGCGCGCCGGGTCCTCAAGGAGATCCGCGAGCGCCTCGGCTTTCTCTCCCAGGTCGGCCTCGACTACCTGACGCTGGACCGGCCCGCGGCCACGCTCTCGGGCGGGGAAGGCCAGCGCATCCGTCTCGCTACCCAGATCGGGTCGAGCCTGGTCGGCGTCCTCTACATCCTGGACGAGCCCTCCATCGGCCTGCACCAGCGGGACAACGGCCGGCTCCTCGACACGCTGAAGCGCCTGCGCGACCTCGGCAACACCGTGCTGGTGGTGGAACACGACGAGGAGACCATGCGGGCCGCCGACTACGTGGTGGATCTCGGGCCGGGGGCGGGCGAGCTGGGCGGCCACGTGGTCGCGGTGGGCACGCCCGACGAGGTGATGGCGAACCCCGAGTCGCTCACCGGCCGCTTCCTGGCCGGGGTGGAGCGCATCGCGGTGCCCGAGATCCGCCGCAAGGCCAACGGGAAGTTCGTGATCATCCACAACCCCCGCGAGCACAACCTGAAGGGGATGAGCGTGAAGATCCCGCTCGGCACCTTCACCGCGATCACCGGGGTGTCCGGCTCGGGCAAGTCGACCCTGGTCAACGACATCCTGTACCGCGCGCTCGCCTCGATGCTCCACCGCGCGCAGGACCGGCCGGGCGCCCACGACCGCATCGAGGGCGCGCAGCATCTCGACAAGGTCATCGACATCGACCAGTCGCCGATCGGGCGCACCCCGCGCTCCAATCCCGCGACCTACACCGGGGTGTTCACCCTGATCCGCACGCTGCTCGCGCGCACCCCGGACGCGCGGGTGCGTGGCTACCAGCCCGGCCGCTTCTCGTTCAACGTCAAGGGCGGGCGCTGCGAGGCCTGCCAGGGCGACGGGCTCGTGAAGATCGAGATGCACTTCCTGCCCGACGTCTACGTGACCTGCGAGGTCTGCCGGGGCAAGCGCTACAACCGGGAGACCCTCGAGGTGCGCTACAAGAGCAAGAACATCGCGGACATCCTGGAGATGACGGTGGCCGAAGCGCTCGGCTTCTTCGAGCCGGTGCCCTCGATCCGGCAGAAGCTCCAGACGCTGCACGACGTGGGGCTCGACTACATCCGGCTGGGGCAGGCCGCGACGACGCTGTCGGGCGGCGAGGCGCAGCGGGTGAAGCTCGCCACCGAGCTGAGCCGGCGCGCCACCGGCCGGACCCTCTACATCCTCGACGAGCCCACCACCGGGCTGCACTTCGCGGACATCCGGCGCCTGCTCGAAGTGCTGAATCAGCTGGTGGATCAGGGCAACACGGTGGTGATCATCGAGCACAACATGGACGTCATCAAGACCGCGGACTGGGTCATCGACCTGGGGCCCGAGGGCGGCAACGAGGGCGGCAAGGTGATCGCCTCCGGTACGCCCGAGGATGTGGCCGGCCAGGACCGGTCCTTCACCGGCCAGTACCTGGCGCGGATGCTCGCGTGAGACGGACCAAGATCGTGTGCACGATCGGGCCGGCGAGCAGCCGGCCGGAGATGCTCGACCGGCTGGTGGCCGCGGGCATGGACGTGGCCCGCCTGAACTTCTCGCACGGCACCCACGCCGAGCACGCCGAGGTCATCCGCGCGATCCGGGACGGGGAGGGCCGGTGGGGCCGCCCGATCACCATCCTCCAGGACCTGCAGGGCCCCAAGGTGCGCCTCGGCACCTTCGTGGGCGGGCAGGCGATGCTCGCGCCGGGCGAGCGCTTCGTGCTGACCAGCCGCACCGTGAAGGGTACGGCCTCGCGCAGCTCGCTGAACCATCCCGAGTTCCTCGCGGCCCTGCGTTCCGGCGATCCGGTCTGGATGGACGACGGCATGATCCAGCTCGTCGTGGAGAAGGTGGAGGAGGGCGAGGTGGAGTGCCGGATCGTGTCGGGTGGCCCCGTGTCGGATCACAAGGGGGTGTCGTTCCCGCGGCTGCCGGTGCCGGTGTCCTGCCTGGCCGAGAAGGACCGCGAGGATCTGCGCTTCGGGATCGAGCAGTCGGTGGACTACGTGGCGATCTCCTTCGTCCGCTCCGCCGCCGACATCCAGGAGGTCCGCAAGTTCCTCCACGACCAGGGCGCCAACATCCCGATCGTGGCCAAGCTGGAGCGCGCGGAGATCGTGGCGAACCTGCAGGGGCTGCTCCCGCTGGTGGACGCGGTGATGGTGGCGCGCGGGGATCTCGGGGTCGAGGTGCCGCTCGAGGAGGTGCCGGTCATCCAGAAGGACGTGATCCGCCAGGCCCGCCTGGCCAAGGTGCCGGTGATCGTGGCCACCCAGATGCTCGAGTCTATGGTCACGCATTCGCGGCCCACCCGGGCCGAGGTGAGCGACGTGGCCACTGCCATCTTCGACGGGGCGGACGCCATCATGCTCTCCGCGGAGACGGCGACCGGCCGCTTTCCGGTCGAGACCGTCGAGATGATGGCGCGCATCGCGGAGCGGGCCGAGCGGGCCGCCCCGGTGGCGAACGGCCCGCGTCAGCGGCCCGAGGCCTACGGCTTCCCGGAGGCGGTGGCGGAGGCGGCGTGCCAGGCGGCCCGGCTGCTTCACGCCAAGGTCATCGTGGCCTTCACTCAGTCCGGCTTCAGCGCGCGGCTCATCTCCCAGGATCGGCCGGAAGTGCCGATCATGGCGCTCACCCCGTACTCCGAGGTGCAGCGGCGGCTCGGTCTCTTCTGGGGCGTCTCCTCGCGGCTCGTGCACAAGGTGGAGACCACCGACGAGATGATCGAGGAAGTGGAGGCCACGCTCCTGGGCGACGGGACGGTGCGCAACAACGACGTCATCGTGATCATTTCCGGAGCGCCGATGTGGGTGACCGGGACGACCAACCTGCTCAAGCTCCATCGCGTCGGCGACCGCCGGTAGCGACTCCACGGGAGAGGACCATGGCGTACGAGACCCTGCGCTACGAGGTGAAGGACGGTATCGCGACCATGACCCTCAACCGGCCCGACGCTTACAATGCGCTCAACCTGGCGCTCGGGCGGGATCTCTTCCACGCCACCCTGGAGGCGGACGAGGATCGCGCGGTACGGTGCGTGGTGATCACCGGAGCGGGCAAGGCCTTCTGCGCGGGAGGCGACGTCAAGGACTTCGCGGACAATCCGGAGCGGATCGGGGTGCTGGTCAAGGAGCTGACCACCTATCTGCACGGAGCGGTGTCGCGGCTGGCGCGGACCATGAAGCCGGTGGTGATGGCGGTGAACGGCATCGCGGCGGGCGGGGGCATGAGCCTCGCGCTCTCGGGCGACCTGGTGGTGGCCGCGGAGTCGGCGAAGTTCACGATGGCCTACTC